>DASQDP010000113.1:0-2316 GCA_035634095.1 Nocardioidaceae bacterium
GTGACGTAGTGGGCGGTCGCCCCGACGAGCTTGACGCCGCGGTCGAAGGCCTGGTGGTAGGGCTTGGCGCCCTTGAAGCCCGGCAGGAACGAGTGGTGGATGTTGATCGCCCGCCCGTGCAGCGCCGCGCACGTCTCGTCGGAGAGCACCTGCATGTACCGGGCCAGCACCACCAGGTCGACGCGGTACTCGTCGACCAGCTCGAGCAGCCGGGCCTCGGCCTCGCGCTTGGTGACCGGGGTCACGGGCACGTGCACGAAGGGCAGTCCGGCGGCCTCCGCCATCGGCCGGAGGTCCTCGTGGTTGGACACCACGGCGACCAGCTCTCCGCCGAGGTTGCCGGCACGCCACCGGAAGATGAGGTCGTTGAGGCAGTGCCCGAGCTTGGACACCATCACGAGCACTCGCTCCGGCCGGTCGCCGGCGACCTGGTAGGACATGCCGAACGCGTCGGCCACCGCCTGGAAGGCCGCGGACAGCCGCTCGGCGTCGGTGTCCTCGGCGCACACGAAGGCCGTACGCAGGAACAGATGCCCGCGGAGCGCATCGTCGAACTGCTGGTGCTCGACGATGTCGCAGCCGTGCTCGAACAGGAACGAGCTGACGGCGTGCACGATGCCCGGGCGCTCGGCACAGCTGAGCGTGAGGGTGAAGGGTCGGGACACGGGTGCCTCCTCAGCACTCGACGATGTTGAGCGCCAGCCCGCCACGGGCGGTCTCCTTGTACTTGTCCTTCATGTCCGCGCCGGTCTCCCGCATCGTCTTGATGGCCTTGTCGAGGGAGACGTGGTGCTGACCGTCACCGCGCACGGCCAGCCGGGCAGCGGTGATGGCCTTGACCGAGCCGACGGCGTTGCGCTCGATGCAGGGGATCTGCACCAGCCCACCGACGGGGTCACAGGTGAGGCCGAGGTTGTGCTCGATGCCGATCTCGGCGGCGTTCTCCACCTGCTCCGGCGTCCCGCCGAGGAGCTCGGCGAGGCCGGCGGCGGCCATCGAGCAGGCCGAGCCCACTTCCCCCTGACAGCCGACCTCGGCGCCGGAGATGGAGGCGTTCTCCTTGAAGAGCAATCCGATCGCGGCGGCGGTCAGCAGGAACCGGACCACGCCGTCCTCTGAGTAGGACTCGACGAAGTCGCGGTAGTAGAGCAGCACCGCGGGCACGATCCCGGCGGCGCCGTTGGTCGGTGCGGTCACCACGCGACCGCCCGCGGCGTTCTCCTCGTTCACGGCCAGCGCATAGAGGGTGACCCACTCCATCGCCCACAGGGGGTCGGACGCGTCCGGATGGGACTCCAGCTGGGCCCGAAGCGCGGCCGCGCGCCTCCGGACCTTGAGACCGCCGGGCAGCACGCCGGTCGTGCGGGTGCCGCGCTCCACGCACTCCTGCATCACCGACCAGACGTGCAGGAGACCTTCGCGGACCTCGGCCTCGCTCCGCCAGGACAGCTCGTTGGCCAGCATCACGTCGCTGATCCGCAGGCCCGTCTCCCGCGTCCGGGCCAGCAGCTCCTCGCCGCTGTGGAAGGGGTACCGCACCGGGGTGCCGTCCTCGACGATCACCGCGTTGCCGGCCTCGTCCTCGTCCAGGACGAAGCCACCGCCGACCGAGTAGTACTCCCGGCGCAGCAGCTCCCCGCCGTCGCCGTCCAGGGCGCGGAACACCATGCCGTTGCTGTGGAAGTCCAGCCGCTTGCGGCGGTGCAGCACGACGTCGTCGTCCACGGAGAAGGAGATGGGGTGCTCGCCGGCCAGGGCCAGCTTCCCCTCGCGACGGACGGCGTCGACCCGCGGGCCGGCCGCCACCGGGTCGACCAGGTCCGGCTGCTCCCCCTCGAGGCCGAGGACGACCGCCTTGACGCTGCCGTGCCCGTGCCCGGTCGCCCCCAGCGACCCGAACAGCTCGCAGCGCACCGCGGCGACCCGGGCCAGCCGCCCCTCGTCGCGGAGCCGGGACGCGAAGGTGCAGGCCGCCCGCATCGGGCCGACGGTGTGTGAGCTGGACGGGCCGATCCCCACCTTGAACAGGTCGAAGGCGCTGATGGTCACCCGTACCTCCCTCTCCCCGCCGATGCCAAGCCACACCATCTGTGGACTTAGGTACACAGTTGGTATATCAGATGTACTGTGAAGGTATGTCGATCCCTCTGAAGAGGCAAGGCCTTGGAGCCGCCGACCTCTACGATCTGGTCGTGAGCGCTGAGCCCCTGGATCTCGACTCGTCTGCTGTCGCGTCACTGGCGGACAAGGCCTACGTGGCGATCCGGGACCGGCTGATCATGCTCGACATCCGGCCGGGCGACCCGATCGACGACG
>DASQDP010000114.1:0-74068 GCA_035634095.1 Nocardioidaceae bacterium
GAGTTTGAGATGACGCAGGGTCATCGAAAGGGTGGAGAGCAGCAAAGTCACCACCACGATGGCCGGGAGGGTGTAAGTGCGGCCCGGCAGCTCGAGCAGCCCGGCATAGAGGTTCTCACCGGTGCCGTTGGCAAGACGTAGGCACCAGGCGGCCACGACTGACAGCAAAAGGAATGGCATGACGATGTCGGTGACGAAGAAGAACGCCAGCGTCGGGGCGTTCTTCACCATCCACGGCAGCATCCGCAGCGTGTTGTACTGGCTGCCTCGGGCCCAGCGCAGCTGCTGCTTCGCCATCTTGCGCAGGTGAACGGGTGCGTCCGTGTACACCAGACTGGTGGACTGGTAGACCGTGCGGTAGCCCCGCTGCAGGGTGAGGTTGGTCAGGGTGCGGTCGTCCGACACCTCGAGGAAGATGCCGAGGAAGCGGCTCGTCATGAACTCCCTCATCGAGTCCTCGAGAACTCCCCGACGGAACGCGATGGTGCGCCCAGGCAAGCAACCCACCGTGCCTAGGACGCTCTGGGCCGGCATCGAGTACAACGCCCGGGAACTCTCCATCCAGTCCGCCCAACGGGTGAGGAAGCAGCGACGCGGGTCGAGGATGCGCTGGCGCGTGGTGGCGCCGCCGATGTCACGCTCCGCGAACGGCTTGACCAGTTCACGTAGGGTGCTGCGGGTCCAGATGGTGTCGCTGTCGACGAGGACGACGACGTCGCCGGAGGTCGCCTCCACACCTAGGCGCACCGCGTTGCGCTTGCCGGCCACCGGTGTCCACCTCCACCGCACCGCGGGCGCGAACTCCTCGCAGACCCGCTCCAGATCAGGGTTCCGCGGCCCGTTGATGACCACCACAATCTCCGTCGGCGCCTGCTGGACGATGCGTCGTAGGACGTTGCGGAAGAGCGGCAGCGGCTCGTCGACGACCGGGATCACCACGCTGGTGGTCGTGGTGAACTCCGACTGCCAAGGGCGGTACATCCGGGACAGGAACACCTTGAGCACCCACACCAGCCAGGTCAGCAGCACGAACAGCGAGAACAAGTAGAAGTGCCCGTGCTGCGTCAGCGTGTGGCGCAACTCGAGGATCGCGATGAACACGGCTCACAGCTCCTTGCCGGTGCGACCGGCGCGCTGGATGGCGGGCCACAGTGCCGGCGCGAGCCAGCGACTGTAGGGAACGGTCATGTGAGACTGGTCGCGGTACACCAGGACGTTGCCGACCACTGCCGCACACCGGCCGGACGAACAGAACCAGCGCTGCGGATCCACGAAGCCGAACCCGGCCGCCCGCAGTGCCGGCGCGAGGGCCCGGTGGCGGTCGGGATAGGTGTGGGCCTTGTCCAGCGCGAAGGTACAGGCGCGTACGTCGCCGAGGTTGGCGGCTACGCAGGCCGGCAGGTCGAACTGCGGAATGGGCGTGTCCTGCACGTAGACCACCCGGCTGTGCCCATCCCGGCGCAGCTCACTGAGGGTCTGCACCGTGGCGGCGGCGAAGGTCGTCGGGGGCACGGAGGACGATGCGACGTTCTCCGACTGTCCTACGATGACCAGTTCGGGACGCAGCGCCCGGATCCGCGCGACCGTGCCTGCCCGCCACTGGTCGCACTCGGTGTACTCGCGGTTGAGCACCGGGTTCACAACGGTGAGCCGGGCCGCAGGACACGCCGCCTTGGTCCAGGTGATCACTCGCCAGTGCTCCTCGATCGCCATGGCATTGACCGCCGGGAACCACTGCTCCATCCGGGAGTCACCGAACAGCACGACCGTCTTGGTCCCCTTTGGGTCGCCGTAGACGCAGTCGTCCTGCTCGATCTGCGTGAAGCCGGCTTGGCACGGCAGCTCGTACGTGTTGTGGGTGCCGGGCTCAGTTGAGGGATGCGGCAGGCTGTCGGACGCGTCGGCCGGCTGCGGCGTGAGGTTCCTCGGCGCGGCGACTGTGTTGAGACCTTTAGCGACGGCACGCCGTACCACGCCCGGCGCCCGGCGCTCGTCGCTCGTGGCCGCGAGGCTCGTCGTCGCCCCCGAGCCGGTAACGCTCGGCGCGTAGGTGATTACGAGCACGGACGCCCCGACGACGGTCGCGGACAAGAGGCCCCCCAGTGCCAGCCACCGCAGCGTGGGCAGGCGGATCCGGCGGGCGGGCTCCTCGACGAGAAGGTAAGTGACCAGCGACGTGGCCAGCGAGAGCCACAGCACCGCGCACGACTCGAGCGTCGAGAGCTCGTGGCCGACGACGTGCGGCGCCAGCACGAGCATCGGCCAGTGCCAGAGGTACCAGGCGTAGGAGATCCGGCCGAGGCACTGAATCAACGGCTCTCCGAGCACCCGCTCCACCCCCACCCGGGGGCCACAACCGGCGGCGATCACCGCGGCTGCACCGCCCACAGGCAGCCAGGCGGCCGTCCCCGGGAACGGGGTCGCGTCGCTGTAGCGCGCCGCTGCGGCGACGATCGCGACCAGCCCGGTCCACCCGCAGAGTCCTGCGAGCCGCCGGGGCACCCGGCTGAGTGGGACGGCCGTCAGGGCCAGCAGCGCCCCGACTCCCAGCTCCCAGGCCCGGGTGTGCAGGGAGAAGTAGGCCCACGGGGCCGAGCTGGACGTGACCTGGACGGAGGCGATCGAGGAGGCCACGACGACTGCTGCGACAGCGACGCCGAGCAGCAGCCGGCCACGGCTGCGTCCGGCCGCGAGCAGGGCGGCGACCACCAGCGGCCAGAGGAGGTAGAACTGCTCCTCGACGGCGAGGGACCAGAAGTGCTGGAGCGGCGACGCCGCGGTCCCGAGGTGCTGGTAGTCGGTGCCGGCCGCGGCGAGTCGGTAGTTGAGACCGTAGACCGTGGTGACGACCGCGTCCACGGCGATGTCGCGGACCTGCAGCACCGGCGCCCACATCCTCGCCGCCGCCACCGTGGCGATGACGACGAGCACGGCGGCGGGGAGAAGCCGGCGCACCCGGTGGGCGTAGAAGACCGGAAGGGCGGCGATCCCGCGGGCCTCGACGCTTCCGACCAGCTGGCGGGTGATCAGGAACCCCGAGATCACGAAGAACACGTCGACGCCCACGTAGCCTCCCGGCAGCCCGAGCCCGGCGTGGTAGAGCACCACGGTGAGCACCGCGACGGCGCGGAGTCCCTCGATGTCGGGGCGATAGGAGCGGGGCGTGTCAGGACGAGCGGTCGCCGGGGCTGTGCTGGCGGGCGTGGCTGGGCTGGTGGAGTGGCTGGAGGCAGAGCCCCTGACCTGCAGGGTCGTCATACTGATCCCTCCAAGGCTGACGCATTAGTAAAGATAACGCGACGAAGCAACGACTATAGGCGACGTTCGGACCCCGTGGTCCGGGTCGGGAGTGTGAGCCGTGACACGCAGACCAGGCCCTGAGCCTGCGGCCCCCGGGCAGGAGTCGGTATGGGACTACCCACGCCCGCCGCGCCTGGAGCCGACGACCTCGGTGATCGAGGTGGTGCTCGGCGGCCGCCTCGTGGCGCGCACCGACCGCGCCTTCCGGGTGCTCGAGACCAGCCACCCACCGACGTACTACCTGCCTCGCTCGTGCTTCGCCGCGGGGTCGCTGCGCGAGGCCGCGGGGGGGTCGTTCTGCGAGTGGAAGGGACAGGCTTCCTACCTCGACGTGCTGGGCGGGGACGCCATCGCCCCACGAGCGGCATGGTTCTACGCCTCCCCGACTGCCCCCTTCGCCGCCCTCGTCGACACCGTGGCGCTCTACCCAGGGGCCATGGACCGGTGCACCGTGGACGGCGAGCTGGTGCGTGCGCAGCCGGGTGGCTTCTACGGCGGCTGGGTCACCTCGGCGGTGGTCGGGCCGGTCAAGGGTGAGCCGGGCACGTCGTCCTGGTAGCCGAGGCCGCGACCCGCGGGCCGACTACCGGCCGCGGGTCGACCCAGGACATAGGCTGGTGCGGACACGCCCCGCAGAGCAGCAGCCGCGGGCAGACAAGGGAGCCGGCGACGCCGATGAAGAGGCAGGACCTCACGCTCGTGGGACTGACCGACGACAGCTCCAGGCTGGTGCTGGTCAGCGACTCGGGCGAGGAGTTCACCCTTCCGGCCGACACCCGACTCCGGGCCGCGCTCCGCGGCGAGCACGCCCGACTCGGCCAGTTGGAGATCACCATGGAAAGCACCCTCCGTCCCCGTGACATCCAGGCTCGGATCCGCTCCGGCGCGACACCCGAGCAGGTCGCCGTGGCGGCCCAGACCACTCTCGAGCGGGTGATGGGTTACGCAGTGCCGGTGCTCGCCGAGCGCGCCCACATCGCCGGCCGCGCGCAGCGTGCGACAGTGCGGCGGGCGAACGGCGAGGGGCCAGGCCGGGTGCTGGCGGACGCCGTCGCGGAGCGGCTGCACAGCCGCAACGTGGACCCCGGCTCGGTGGAGTGGGACGCGTGGCGGCGCGACGACGGCCGGTGGTCGCTGGTGGCCGACTACCGCTCCGGGGAGAGCGCCCGCCATGCCGAGTTCGTCTTCGACGCGCCGGGGAGCTACGTGGTCGCCGAGGACGACGAGGCGCGCTGGCTGGTCGGCGAGCAGACCGCGGTCAAGGGACCGCAGCCGCGGGCCACTCCGGGGCCACGCCGGCTGTCAGCGGTCGGGCACGAGGACTCGCTGCCGCTCGGCGAGGACGCTCTCGAGCTGGTCAGCGAGCAGCGTCCGGCCGCCGCGACCGGGACGACCGGTGACACCGACTGGATCGCCACCCAGGCCAGTGACCGGCCCCAGCAGGTGGATGCGCCAGCGGCACCCGCCGAGCTGGGCAGCGAGGCCGACGAGGTGCAGCCGGGGGCGCCGGAGGCCCGGGTGCAGGCTGACGAGGCCGAGCCGGAAGCCGAGGCGGCAGAGGTGGACCCGGAGCCGTCGGCCCGGGAGTCGGCTCCGCCCGCGGCGCGCCGGCGACGGGCATCCGTGCCGAGCTGGGACGAGATCATGTTCGGCGGCGGCAAGCGCGAGTAGCGCGCCGGCTGCCTGCGTCCCGCAGGCTGGAAGAGTCGGGGAGCCGGCCCCTGGGAGATCACCGACCCCCCGACCCCTCCAGTAAACGACACAAGCGCACTCGCGTCACGTACCCAATCGAGTCAAGTTTCCGAGACGGTCATCTCGGCGCTCCCGAGACCACCGGTCCGGCGCGGGTGGGCTGCTGCCGTCGACCTCCGGTGCAGCCTGAGGGTGGCGGGCCTCGAGGCGATGCGGACGGCGGGGAGCGGACCCTACTCGAAGGGCAGCGGCTCCCCGATCATGGACACCGCCTGCGCGCGGGAGGCGGTCAGCCGCCGCCGGTGGTGCTGGCGGCAGAGCACCTCGTATCCCACCTCGTCGGTGGCCCGACCGGCGTCCTGACCCTCCCCGGGGACGTCCCCGACCACGATCACCTCCCCCTCGATGACCATCTCGCCGTTGACGGTCCGCGCGTTGTGGGTGGCCCGTTTGCCGCACCAGCAAAGAGCCTCGACCTGCAGCACGTGCACCCGGTCGGCCAGCTCCACGAGCCGCGCCGAGCCGGGGAACAGCACGGTGCGGAAGTCGGTGAGGATGCCGAACGCGAACACGTCGACCTGCAGCTCGTCGACGACGCGGGCGAGCTGGTCGACCTGCGCCGCGGTGTAGAACTGGGCCTCGTCGCAGATCAGGTAGTCCACGCGCGCGCCTCTGGTGAGCAGGTCCACCACGTGACCCCAGAGGTCGAGGTCCGGTGCGACCTCCAGGGCCGCGGAGCGCAGGCCGAGCCGGCTGGACACCGTGGCGGCTCCGGCCCGGTCCCGGCAGCTGAACAGTCGGCCGGCCCGTCCGCGGGCGGCGTGGTTGTGGTGCGTCTGCAGGGCGAGGGTCGACTTCCCCGAGTCCATGGTCCCGGTGAAGAACTGCAGCTCGGCCACGACGTCAGAGCACCAGGACGGGGACCAGCATCTCCGCCGAGGTCAGCGACCCGTGCAGCCCCACCAGCCGGGTCTCGTAGGGGAACACCGACGTGCTCATCACCGAGAACGATCCGCGCGCGGCGACCATCACGTCCCCGAGCCGCGGGCGTACGACGGGCGCGACCGCCCCGAACCAGCCGCGGGCGACCGCGTCATCACGCGACAGGACCTCTGCACGGTCGCCCAGCACGGAGCGCCACCCCGCCACCACGTCGTCGACGGCACCGCCGCGGCAGTACAGGTGCCGGAACCGGGCCTCGCCGCCCAGCAGCGCGACGCCGTCCAGGAGGCCAGGCTCCGCGTCCACGTCGATCCGGTCCTCCGGCGGGGAGTCCACCATGCCGTGGTCCGCGAGCACCAGGATGCGGGTGGAGGAGGGCAGCGTCTCGCGCAGCTGCTCGGCCGCCGCGTCCACCATGGCCAGCTGCAGGCGCCAGGAGGTCGACCCGACGCCGTAGCGGTGACCCGTCCAGTCCAGGTCGCCCTCGTACATGTAGGTCAGCGACGTCCCGGACGAGGAGTGCTCCAGGACCGCGGCCATCCGCTCCCCGAGCTTGTCCGCGCCGATGAACTCCGCGCCCCGCTGGCCGGCGACGGTCAGCCCGGACCCGGCGAACTCGCGCTTGTTCACGACCGCCGTGCTGACACCCGCGGCAGCGAGCCGCTCGAAGGCGGTCGGGTGCGGCTGCCACTGCCGCGGGTCCACGGACTTGTTCCAGGTGAGCGCGTTGAGCAGGTCGTCGGTGCCCGGGATCCGCGAGGTGAAGCCCACCACGCCGTGCGTGCCGGGCACCAGCGCGGTGCCCAGCGAGGTGAGGCTGGTCGCGGTCGTGGAGGGGACCCCGACCGTGGCGGGAGGCCGGTCGTCGAGCACCGAGTGCAGGAACGGCGCGTCCGCCGGATGGTCGCGCAGCAGCTCGTAGCCCAGACCGTCGACGAGGAAGACCACATAGGTGTCGGCTTCAGGCAGGCGCAGCGACGTGCGGGGCAGCCCGGCGTCCACCCGCAGCGCCCGGGCCACCGCCGGCAGCACGTCCCCCAGCGAGCAGTCCTCGTAGGCCGGCTCGACGAAGTCGGCGCTCATCCGGCGAGGCTCATGCGGCGTGGCGGGTCATGCGCGGCGCTCAGCCCGCTGTGCGCGCGGAGAGTGCGTCGGCGAAGCCGAGAAGGTTGGCGACCGCCTCGGGCCCCTCGGCCGCCGCGCTCACCCGCAGCGAGAAGTCGTCGGAGGAGAGCACGCCGGTGTAGCCGTGGTCCGCCTCGCAGTCAGGGTCGGAGCAGCCCGCGGGCTCGAGGTCGATGCGTCCCACCGATCCCCAGCCGATGGTGAGCACCGCCTCGTTGGCGCCCGGCGACGGAATCGGCCGCCCGGCGTAGTCCTGCGGGTTCGCCACCATCCGGTTGACGACCACCGAGCGGATCGCCGAGAGCGTGACCGCCTCGGTGGAGCTCGACGTGTACGGCGCCGGGAGCAGGTCGTCCGGGGCGTGCTCGTCGGTGTGGGCCAGGATCAGCCGGCTGGCAGTCAGCACCAGCACCGTCACGTGACGCCGGACCTCGTCGCGCTCGTCGATCGTCGGCTCGTGGTGCACCAGGTAGGACACCACGTGCTCGCCGGCGACCGCGGAGCTGACGGCTGCCGAAACCACGTCGGGGTAGTAGCCGGACTTCTCGATCGCCACCCGAAGGGAGTCGGTGAGGTCGGTCATGCCGCACAGCATGTCACGCGGCCGGAGCGCCGGATCGGGCGCTCAGTTGTGAAGGGTGTCCCCGGCCTCGGTGGACAGCCGCCGCACGAACCAGTCCGATCGCGCGTCGGCGGCCGGCTCCACCCGGCTGTCCGCGTCGAGGACCGTGGCGCCGTGCGGCCCCACCAGGACCAGGTCCAGCACCAGGGAGCGCACCTGCGGCAGGTCGTTCTTGAGCTGGGCGACCTGCAGCAGCAGGTGCTCGACAGCCTCAACGTCCACCTCCTCGCTGCCCCGGTAGCCGAAGAGCAGCGGAGCGGCCCGGATCTCGCGCACCATGTCGGTGGCGTCGCCGCTGTGCATCGGGGGGATGCGGTAGGAGCGGTCACCGAGCAGGTCGGTCGCCGGGCCGGAGACACCGAAGGAGACCACGGGCCCGAACAGCGGGTCCTCCACGCCGGCGATGTTGACGGGCACGCCGGCCGGCGCGACCTTCTGCACCACGAAGCCGGCCGGCCGGCCGGACTCGGTGGCGGCGTGCAGCGTGCCCCACGCGTCGCGCATCTCGTCCTCGGTGTCGATGTTGCGCCACACGTGCGCGAGGTCCGGCCGGTGCCGCAGGTGGTCGGCGGTGGCCTTGAGCACCACGTCGTAGCCGAGAGCCTCGGCAGCGGCGACCGCCTCCGCCTCGGTGGACACGGTGTGGCGCTCCCACAGGTCGACGCCGTAGGCACCCAGCAGCAGCCTGGTCTCCGCGAAGGTGAGGTCCCGCCCGTCGGGGTCCTGATGGAGCACCTCCGACACCAGGTCGCGTGCCGTGGCCGAGTCCACCGTCTCCGGGGCCACGGGCTCGCCGCGCGGCTTGGCGCGCCAAGCGGCGTACTCCACGACGCGGGCCAGCGCACGCACCGCCGCCTCCACCGCCGGGTAGGAGGGCACGGAGCCGCGCCCGGCGGTGCTGCCGGCCACGTCGGGCACCCGTAGGAGCTCGGGGATGCCCTCGCTGGCCAGGAAGGTGGAGACCAGCGGCTTGTCGGACTGCTCGCCCACGGCGGCCAGCACGTTGGCCACCTCCTCGCCGCTGGTGTTCAGCGGCGGGATGAACACCGCCACCACCGAGTCGACCTCGGAGTCGTCGATGGCGGCGTCCAGCGCCTCCTCGAAGTCCTCGGCGGTGGCCTCCGAGCCCAAAGCCACCTGCCGTTGCACCTGGAGCCCTACCGCCACCGCCGCGTCCGCAGCCAGCAGCCCGATCGCGTCGGAGTTGCCGACCACCGCGACCCGGCTGCCGCGCGGCAGCGGCTGGTGGGCCACCAGCTGCGCGACGTCGAACATCTCGTCGAGGTTGTCCACCTGAATCACCCCGGCCTGCCGGAACATCGCGTCCACGGCCGCCTGCGGGGCCAGCATGGAGCGCACGGCGTGGCCCATGGGGACGCCCTGGGTGGAGCGACCGGACTTCACCGCCACCACCGGCTTGCGCTCGGAGACCCGGCGGGCGAGCCGGCTGAACTTCCGCGGGTTGCCGATCGACTCCAGGTAGAGCAGCACCACCTCGGTGTCATCGTCCTCCTCCCAGTACTGCAGGAGGTCGTTGCCGGACACGTCGGCGCGGTTGCCCGCGCTCACGAACGTGGACAGCCCGAGCCCGCGGCGGTCCACCTTCTCCAGGATGGCGACGCCGAGCGCACCGGACTGGCAGAAGAACCCCGCCCTCCCCCGCGGCGGCATCAGCGTCGAGAGCGAGGCGTTCAGCGACACGTCACCGGCGGTGTTGATGATCCCGAGGCAGTTGGGGCCGATCAGCCGTAGACCGTAGCTGCGAGCCAGCCCCACCAGCCGCCGCTGCCGCACCCGGCCCTCCTCACCGGTCTCGGCGAACCCGGAGGAGATCACCACCAGGCCGTGCACGCCCTTGGCTGCGCAGTCGAGCACCACGTCCTGCACCGACTCGGCGGGCACCGCAACGATCGCCACGTCCACCGAGTCGGGGATGTCCCCCACCGTGGGGTACGCCGGCAGACCCGCCACGGACTGGGCGGCCGGGTTCACGACGTACACCCGGCCCTGGTAGTCGCCGAGCACCAGGTTGCGCACCAGCGTCTGGCCGATCGTGTACGAGCGGCGGGAGGCGCCGATCACCGCCACGCTGCGAGCACCGAAGAAGCGCTGGATGGACGCCGACTCCGCCCGGTGCTCGCGCGCCTGCATCACGTTGAGCGAGGTGTCGGTGGCGTCGATGGGGAAGACCAGCCGCAGGATGCCGTCCTCGTAGCCGCCCGCGACGTGGTAGCCGGCGTCACGGAAGGTCTGGGTCATTCGCATGTTCTGGGGCAGCACTTCGGCCACGAACCGGTCGATCCCCCGCTCCCGACCCGCCTGCGCGAGGTGCTCGAGCAGGAGGTTGGCGATGCCGCGGCCCTGGTGGGCGTCCTGGACGAGGAAGGCCACCTCCGCCTCCACCAGGTTCGCCGCCCGAGCCTCGGGCGAGCTCTCCTCCGGCGGGATCCGGTCGAACCTGCCGACCGCGATCATCTTGGTGGCGACGGTGAGGACGAACGCCACCCGGTCGCGGTGGTCCACGTTGGTGAACCGCAGCTGGTCGCGCTCGGACAGCTCGGGCATCGGCGCGAAGAAGCGGAGGTACTTCGACTCCGCCGACACCTGGGAGTAGAACTCCACCAGCAGGTCGCGGTCACCGGCCATGATCGGCCTGAGGTGGGCCACCTGACCGTCCCGGAGCAGGACGTCGGCCTCCCAGTGCCGGGGGTAGGCCGCTGTGGGCGTGGTCAGGCTCACGGGAGGGAATCTACCGTCCGGGGCATCGGTCCGACCGGCGTGCCCCGGGCCGGACCGCTGCCCGTCGTACCACAATGGAAGGCATGGCGCGCTCGACCCGACCCCCGCTGCCCGACGACTTCGAGGAGCACATCGTCGACATCGACGTGGGCGACGAGATGCGGGCCAGCTTCTTGGAGTACGCGTACTCGGTCATCTACAGCCGGGCGCTGCCGGACGCCCGCGACGGCCTCAAGCCGGTGCAGCGACGGATCCTGCACACGATGGCCGAGATGGGTCTGCGTCCCACCAGCGGCCACGTCAAGAGTGCCCGCGTCGTCGGCGAGGTGATGGGACGTCTGCACCCGCACGGGGACGGGGCGATCTACGACGCCCTGGTGCGGATGGTGCAGCCGTGGTCGCTGCGGGTGCCGTTCGTCGACGGCCACGGGAACTTCGGCTCCCCGGACAACGGCCCGGCGGCGATGCGCTACACCGAGTGCCGGATGGCGCCGCCGGCAATGGCGATGACCGCCTCGATCGACGAGGACACCGTCGACTTCAAGCCCAACTACGACAGCCGCGAGACCGAGCCGGTCGTGCTCCCCGCGGGGATCCCCAACCTGGTCGTCAACGGAGCGTCCGGCATCGCGGTGGGCATGGCCACCAACCTGGCGCCCCACAACCTCGTCGAGGTGGTGCAGGCGCTGCGGCACCTGATCGCTCACCCCGACGCGGACCTCGAGGACCTGATGCGCTTCGTCCCCGGCCCCGACCTACCCACCGGCGGCAAGATCGTCGGCCTCGACGGCATCCGCGAGGCCTACGAGACCGGCCGCGGCTCGTTCCGGATGCGCGCCACCACCCGCGTCGAGGACGTCACCGCCCGTCGTCGCGGCATCGTGGTCACCGAGCTGCCCTACGGCGTGGGCCCCGAGCGGGTCATCGAGCGGATCAAGTCGCTGGTGCAGGCCAAGAAGCTGCAGGGCATCTCCGACGTCAAGGACCTCACCGACCTCGAGAAGGGCCTGCGGCTGGTCATCGAGGTCAAGAACGGCTTCGTCCCGGAGGCCATCGTGGAGCAGCTGTTCCGCCTCACGCCGCTGGAGGACTCCTTCGGCATCAACGCGGTGGCCCTGGTCGAGGGGCAGCCGCGCACCCTGGGGCTGCGGCAGATGCTCGAGGTGTTCCTCGAGCACCGCTTCACCGTCGTACGCCGCCGCTCGGTGTTCCGTCGCGGCAAGGCCGCCGACCGCCTGCACCTGGTCGAGGGGCTGCTCGTCGCGATCCTCGACATCGACGAGGTGATCGCGCTGGTCCGCGGCAGTGACGACGCCGAGCAGGCCCGCGTGCGGCTGATGCAGGTCTTCGACCTCAGCGACCTGCAGGCCCGCCACATCCTCGACATGGCACTGCGCCGGCTCACCCGGTTCTCCCGCATCGACCTGGAGAAGGAGCAGGCCGAGCTGGAGCGCACCATCGCCGAGCTGGACGCGATCCTGGAGGACGAGAGCCGGCTCCGGGCCGTGGTCTCCGAGGAGCTCCACGAGGTCGCCACCACCTACGGAACGCCTCGGCGGACCGTGCTGCTGGAGGCCGCCGGCCAGCCCGTGTCGGCGTCCGCGCCGCTGGAGGTGGCCGACGACCCGTGCCAGGTCTACCTCTCCAGCACCGGCCTGCTGGCCCGCACCGCCGGCACCGGGACCCCCGGCACCGGAGGTGGCCGCACCAAGCACGACGTCGTGGTGTCCGCGGTTCGGGCCACCGCCCGCGGCCAGGTCGGTGCGCTGACGAGCAGGGGTCGCCTGGTGCGGCTCGACGTCCTGGACCTGCCCACGCTCCCCGCCACGGCGAACTCCCCGCACCTGCAGGGCGGAGCGCCGGTCACCGAGTTCCTGCCCCTTGCCGCCGGCGAGCGAGTGCTGTCGCTGACCTCGCTGGACCCGGACGGGCCAGGACACGCGTTGGGGACCCGGCTGGGGGTGGTCAAGCGGGTGCACCCCGAGCGGCTGGCCCGCGACGAGTGGGAGGTCGTCCGGCTGGCCGAGGGCGATGAGGTGGTCGGAGCGGTCGAGCTGCGCACCGGCGACGAGGTGCTGTGCTTCGTCACCTCGGACGCGCAGCTGCTGCAGTTCCCTGCTGCGGCGGTGCGTCCCCAGGGCCGCTCCGGCGGCGGAATGGCCGGCGTGCGCCTCGGCGTCGGCGCGCAGGTGGTCTTCTTCGGCGCCTTCGAGCCCGACGACACCGCCGAGGTGGTGACGGTCTCCGGGTCCGGCCGGGCACTGCCGGGCACCGAGCCCGGGTCGGTGAAGGTGACCGCCTTCGCGGAGTACCCGGCGAAGGGCCGCGGCACCGGCGGCGTGCGCTGCCACCGCTTCCTCAAGGGCGAGGACGCCGTCGTGTTCGCCTGGGCGGGACGCGGTCCGGCGCGGGCCGCTGCCGCCAGTGGCTCGCCCGTCGACCTTCCGGCGGCGGACGGGCGCCGGGACGGCTCGGGCGTGCCCGGGTCGCAGCCGGTCGCAGCGGTCTCCGGGCCGGTCGAGTCCGTCGGCCCGGACCGATGACCAGGAGGTGACGGCTTGCCCGCGTGACAGGCTTGGCCCATGACAGCCTCCCTGCGGCGCGGTCCCGGGCTGCTGGCGGCCCTGGCGTGCGCTGCCGCGACGCTGACCGCCTGCTCCGGCTCCGACGGGCCGACCGAGAGCCCGACAGCCACCCTGGCGGCCGCGAAGGAGAGCCTCGACGCCACCAGCGGCGTCCGCATCGGGCTGTCCACGCCCGAGCTGCCCTCCGGCGTCAGCGGCCTGCTCAGCGCGAGCGGCATCGGTACGCACCCACCGGCGTTCGCCGGGGACATCAAGGTCTCCGCGTCGGGGGTGACGGCGGACGCCGAGGTGGTGGCGGTCCGCGGGCTGGTCTACGCCAAGCTGCCGTTCAGCTCGTCCTTCGCGCCCATCGATCCCGCGGAGTACGGCGCCCCCGACCCCGCCGCACTGATGCGACCCGCCGGCGGCCTGTCCTCGCTGCTGACCGAGTCCACGGGCGTGAAGCGAGGTGAGGAGGTCCGCGAGGGCGAGTCCGTGCTGCGCAGCTTCACCGCGGCCGTGCCTGGTGACGCCGTGGCCGCCGTCATCCCCAGCGCCTCACCGGAGGCGTCCTTCGACGCACGCTTCACGATCGACGACGGGGACCGGTTGTCGAAGGCGGTGCTGAGCGGCCCGTTCTACCCGCGGACCGACGACGTGACCTACACGATCACCTTCGCGGAGTACGGCACGAAGCGGACGATCACCGCACCACGGGCCACTCGGCGGTGACCCAGCGGTGACCCGGGGGGCCGGGGGCAACCGCGGGCTGTTGCCGCTGGCGTCCGTGGCGGTGGCGTTCGCGGCGGCGGACACCTACGTCGTGGTGCTCGCGCTGCCCGACATGATGGCCGGCGTCGGGCTCGCGATCGACGAGCTGCAGCGCGCGGCCCCCATCGTGTCCGGCTTCCTGCTCGGCTACGTGGCGATGCTGCCCCTGGTCGGGCGGATCGCGGACCTCCGCGGTCGTCCGCCGGTGCTGGTGGCCTCCCTGGGGGTGTTCGCGTTGGGCTCGCTGGTGACCGCCGCGGCCTACGACCTGCCCAGCATGGTCACCGGCCGTTTCCTGCAGGGAGTCGGTGGCGGGGGCCTGGTTCCCGCGACGCTCGCCCTGGTCGCTGACCTCTACCGCCCCGAACGGCGGGGCGTGCCCCTGGGCGTGGTCGGCGCCGTGCAGGAGGTCGGCAGCGTGCTGGGCCCCCTGTACGGCGCGCTGGTGCTCGCCGTCGGGACGTGGCACGTCATCTTCGCGGTCAACGTGCTGGCTGGACTGGTGCTTGCGGGCGCGATCCTCGCGGCGGCGTCCGGCGGCCACGGCTCGGGGGCGACGACCCGCGGGGCGGCCTGGAGCCCGGCCGCCGACGGCTGGGACCGGCTCGGCGCCGTCCTGGCCGCGCTCGCTGTCGCGGCGCTGCTCCTCACGATGCTGCAGCCCCCGGGGCTCACCAGCGACGTCACGCTCGGGCTGGCGTTCCTGCCGGTGGCCGGCGACTCGCGCTGGCTGGCGCCGATCGGTCTCGCCACGGTGCTGCTGGCCGCTGCGCTGGCGGTGCGCTGCCTGACGGCGCGACACCCGCTCGTCGACGTACGAGGGTGGGCGGCCGTGGCCAGGCAAGCCGACCTGGTCGGCGCGGGCCTGCTCGCCGTAGCGCTCGGAGGGGTGGTCCTGGCGTTCTCCACCGCAGACCCCGAGGTGTCGGTCTTCTCCCCGGCGGGGCCATGGCTGCTGCTCGGGTCGGCCGCCCTGCTCCTGGTGGCGGTCTGGCACGCCCGCCGTACCCCGCGGCCGCTGGTGCCCCGCGGCGCCTTCCGTCCCCGGGCCGCCTGGGGCGCCCTGGCCGTCTCGTTCTTCGTCGGCGCGGCCCTGATCGCGGCCCTGGTGGACATCCCGATCTTCGCGCGGGTGACCGTGCACCCCGATTCCCAGCTGGACGCCGCACTGGTGCTGCTGCGGCTGCTGGTGGCGCTGCCGGTCGGCGCCGTGGTGGGCGGCTTCCTGGTGTCGCGGCTGCCGGCCTCGGCGGTCGCGGCGCTGGGGATGGCTTCGGCGGCGGTGGGGCTCGGCTGGATGTCCACCTGGGGGCTGACCAGCCTCGACGCCGGGTTGGCCACTGTGCCGCTGGTCCTCACCGGCCTCGGCTTCGGGCTGGCCCTGGCGCCGGTGAACACCGCCCTGCTGGCCGCTACCGGCGACGACGTGCACGGCGTGGCGTCCGCGCTGCTCGTGGTGGCACGGATGGTCGGCATGCTGGTCGGGATCTCCGCCCTGACGACGCTCGGGCTGCGCCGCTTCTACGCCGAGCAGGCTGACCTGCCCTCCCCCGCCGACGTCTGCTCCTCGGGCGCCCAGTGCGCGGCCTACACCCGATTGCTCAAGGAGGCCGGCCTCGCCCAGCTGCAGACGGTGTTCCTCGGCGCCGCGGTGTGTGCGGTCGTCGCCGCCGTGCTGGCGCTGGTGCTGCTGCACCGGGAGACGTCTGTCCTCCCGGTGAGGGGATCCGGTACGGTGCCGCGGTGACCGACGAGTTCGAAGACCTCCTGGCGGCGAACCGCCGCTTCGCCGACACCTTCGCGCTCGGCGGGTTCGACGGCGTCGCGCACGCCGGTGTCGCCATCGTGACCTGCATGGACTCCCGGATCGACCCGCTGGGCATCGTGGGCCTCGAGCCGGGTGACGCCAAGATCTTCCGCAACCCCGGAGGCAGGGTCACCCCCCAGGGGCTCGAGGCGCTGGTGCTCGGCGTGCACCTGCTCAACGTGCGCCGCATCCTCGTGGTCCCGCACACCCGGTGTGCCATGGCGAGCTCGTCGCAGGACGAGATCCGCGAGCGGGTGAGCGCGTCGGCAGGCATGGACGCCTCCTGGCAGACCTTCGGGGTGGTCGCCGACCAGCGCGCCGCCCTGCTCGACGACGTGAACGCCGTGCGCTCCCACCCGCTGATCCCGGACACGGTCCGCGTCGGTGGGTTCCTCTACGACGTGGACACCGGTCTCCTGGACCGACTCGTCTGACCCCGCCGCGCCTGGTCCGGAACGGTCTGCGGGGCGGTCAGGTGTCGATCGCGTCCGCGTCGACCTCGTAGGCACCCTGCACGATGAACTCCTTGCGCGGCGCCACGTCCGAGCCCATCAACAGCTCGAAGACCCGCAGCGCCGCGTCACCGTCGTCGATGGTGATCCGCCGCAGGGTGCGGCGCCGTGGGTCCATGGTCGTCTCCGCGAGCTGGTCGGCGTCCATCTCGCCGTGGCCCTTGTAGCGCTGGACCGGGTCCTTCCAGCGCACGCCCCTCTTGGCCAGCTCGGCGAGCCGCCGCTGCAGCTCGGCGTCGGAGTAGGTGTAAACGTACTTGGGCATCCCCTTCTTGGGGTTGGCAAGCTCGATGCGGTGCAGGGGCGGGACCGCGCTGTAGACCCGGCCGTCGGTGATGAGCTCGGGCATGTACTTGAAGAACAGCGTCGCGAGCAGGCAGCGGATGTGCGCGCCGTCGGAGTCCGCGTCGGCCATGAAGATGATCCGGCCGTAGCGCCGGGCGTCGAGGTCGAAGGTGCGCCCGGATCCGGCGCCGACGACCTGGATGATCGAGGCGCACTCGGCGTTCTTGAGCATGTCGCCGACCGAGGCCTTCTGCACGTTGAGGATCTTCCCGCGGATCGGCAACAGCGCCTGGAACTCGGAGTTGCGGGCCAGCTTCGCGGTCCCGAGCGCCGAGTCGCCCTCCACGATGAACAGCTCGCTCCTCTCCATGTCGTTGGAGCGGCAGTCAGCGAGCTTCGACGGCAGGGCGCTGGACTCCAGGGCGTTCTTCCGGCGCTGCGTCTCCCGGTGCGTGCGGGCCGCGATCCGGGTACGGGAGGCGTTGGCCACCTTCTCCAGGACGACCTTGGCCTGTCCCTTCTCGGCGCGCCGGCCCGACGTGAGGAACGCCCTCAGCTCCGAGGCCACCACCTTGCGCACCACGTTGCGAGCGGCCGGCGTGCCGAGCACCTCCTTGGTCTGGCCCTCGAACTGCGGCTCGGCGAGCCGGGCCGTCACGACCGCGGTGAGCCCTTCGAGGACGTCGTCCTTGACGACGTCGGGCTCGCTGACCTTGAGCTGCTTCGTCGAGCGCAGCACGTCGTTGAAGGTCTTGGTGACCGCCTGCTCGAAGCCGGCGACGTGCGTCCCGCCCTTCGGGGTGGCGATCACGTTGACGAAGGACCGCAGCTCGGTGTCGTAGCCCGTCCCCCACCGCATCGCGACGTCGACCACCAGGTCGCGCTCCACGTCCTGCGGGGTCATGTGCCCTGACTCGTCCAGCAGCGGCACCGTCTCGGTGAAGGTGTCGTGGCCCTGGAGTCGCAGTACGTCGGTGACGGGCGTGTCGGCGGCCAGGAACTCGCAGAACTCCGCGATGCCGCCGTCGTGCCGGAAGGACTCGAGCACCGGGTCTCCCGGGGCGCGCCGGTCCTCGATCACCAGCTCCAGGCCGGGGACCAGGAAGGACGTCTGCCTGGCCCGGGTGACCAGCTCGTCGAAGACGAAGGTGGCGTCCCGGGTGAAGATCTGCCGGTCCGGCCAGAAGCGGACCCGGGTCCCGCTGCGACCCTTGGGGACACGGGCCCCCTTGCGGGTCAGTCCCGACTGCTCGGTGAACCCGGCCCCGGGGCCCTCCGCGTCGAAGACCCCCGGCGCGCCTCGCCGGAAGGACATCCCCTGCACGGCCGGCGATCGCTCGACGTCGACATCGAGCCGCGCGGACAGGGCGTTCACGACCGACGCGCCGACACCGTGCAGCCCGCCCGTCGCGACGTACGAGCCGCCACCGAACTTGCCCCCCGCGTGCAGCTTGGTGAAGATCACCTCGACCCCCGGCAGCCCGGTCTTGGGCTCCTTGTCGACCGGGATGCCGCGCCCGTCGTCGTGCACCTCGACGGAGCCGTCGGCGTGCAGCGTGACCTCGATCCGGCGGGCGGCCGCGGCGAGCGCCTCGTCGACCCCGTTGTCGATGATCTCCCACACGCAGTGCATCAGGCCGCGGGTGTCGGTGGAGCCGATGTACATCCCCGGCCGCTTGCGGACCGCCTCGAGACCCTCGAGGACCAGCAGGTGGTGAGCGTTGTAGGAGCTGTCGATGGCGCTTCCTCCGGCGGTGCGGGCGGGCACGATTCTCCACGTTGTGCTGGGGGGTGGCGGGTCAAGGCGCACCGCGTCGCGGCGTTGGGTGAAATGTACCTGCGACACGCCCGGGCCCGAGATCCGCCACGCCTGGGCGTCAAGCCGGGCCCGCTCAGCGACGATGTTCCCGATGGAGGACCCGCGCACGTGCGTACCGACTCGCACGTACGGCGGTCAAACGGGTACCGATGAGTCACGATGTCGCAACGAGTCGTTTGGATGTGCCCACATGTGGCGACTGGAGGGGCCCTGCAGGGACACACTCTGGGCGTAGGGCACGTCTCGGACGAGGCAGGGCATGGACTGCGTGGTACAGGTCACCTCCGACGAAGGTGAAACCGACCGGCGGTGGGAAGCGATCCGCGTGATTGACTGTTGTTCCTGGTGAGACGGAGCCGGGGGAGTTGGACGCCCCGGATACGTTGAGCAGGACACCATGGAAGGAAAGAGGCCTCCAATGACCACTGCAGTTGCTCCGAGCACGCCCCTCACAGCGCTGGACCGCTGTGACCGGTGTGGCGCCCAGGCCTACCTCCGTGTCGAGCTCGCCGGGGGCGGTGACCTGCTCTTCTGTGCCCACCACGCACGCGAGCACGGCGAGAAGCTGCGCGAGGTCGCCGTCGCCGTGCAGGACGAGACCGACAAGCTGGTCGACCGGCCGGCAGCCGGCCCGCAGTAGGAGCGCCGAGGCGCTCCCCCAAGTCTCCGTCAGAGACACCAGCAAGCCCCGGGCTCGAAGCCCGGGGCTTGCTGCGTCTCCGGGCGCCTCGCCGGGCTGTCGCACCGCTGTGTCACGCTGACCCCATGATGCCCACCGACCTGCTCGTCGGCGTCGCCGTCGCCCTCGGGCTGGTGGGAATCCTGGTGCCGGTGCTCCCCGGGTCCCTGCTGATACTGGGAGCGGTGGCCGTCTGGGCGGCGGAGATGGGGACCGGACCCGCCTGGGTGGTGTTCGCGGTCGTGACGCTGCTGCTCACGCTGGGGGCCGTGGTGAAGTACGCGGTGCCGGGCCGGCGCCTCAAACTGCACGGCGTCCCCAACCGCACCCTGCTCGTCGGCGCGGTGCTCGGGGTCGTCGGCTTCTTCGTGGTCCCGGTCGTCGGCCTCGTCCTGGGGTTCGTGCTCGGCATCTACCTGGCCGAGGCGCAACGGCTGGGCCGGCACCGCGCGAGGGCCTCGACGTGGTCGGCGCTGAAGGCCGTGGGGCTCTCCGTGCTCATCGAGCTCGCAGCCGGCCTGCTGGCCGCACTCACCTGGCTGGTCGGGGCCGTCGTTGTCTGACCCGGCCCCTCCCGGAGCGGGCTGAGCGCGGGTGGCCATCGTCCTTGCGCTGGTCTCGGCGCTCGCCTACGGACTCTCGGACTTTCTCGGAGGGATCCTCTCGCGCCGTACGTCGGCGTGGTCGGTCGCCGTGGTGGCACAGGCGTCCTCCGCGGGCTGCACCGCCCTGCTCGCCCTGTTCGTGCCCGGGGACCCGCTGGCGTCCGACTTCCGGTGGGCCGCCCTGGCCGCTGTCGGCAGCGGCGCCGGCGCCGGTTTCCTCTACCGCGGGTTCGCGACGGGGAGGATGGGCGTGGTCGCACCGGTGTCCGCCCTCGGCGCGGCGCTGGTACCCGTGCTGGTCGGGGTGTTCAGCGGCGAGCGGCCGGCGCCGCTGGTGTGGGTCGGCGTGATCGCCGCTCTGCCCGCGATCTGGCTGGTGTCCCGCACGCCAGGGGACGGCTCAAGGGACCCGGCTGCCGCGGACCCGGCGCCGGAGAACCCAGCGGTCGAGGAGCCGAGCCCGGACCAACGCGCCGACGAGGAGCCCGGCCGCTCCGCCGCAGGGCTGGTGGACGGCGTGCTGGCAGGGCTCGGCTTTGGGCTCCTCTTCGCGGCGCTGGGGCAGGTGCCGGACTCGGCGGGCTGGTGGCCCTTGGCGCTGTGCCAAGCCCTGAGCGTGCTGGCCGTGGTGGCGGTCGCGGGCGTCCTGCGCGCTGACTGGGTGCCACGCGGGCGCACCGTACGGCTGGCCTTGTTCGCAGGCCCACTGGGTGCCACCGCGACGGGGGCGTTCCTGCTCGCCAGCCAACAGGGCTACCTCGCGGTGGCCGGGGTGCTGGCGTCGCTCTACCCGGCCAGCACGGTGCTGCTGGCCGCGCTGGTGCTGCACGAGAAAGTGCACAGAGCCCAAGGCGTCGGCCTCGGGCTCTGTGCGCTGGCGGTGGTGCTGGTCGCGGGTGGATGAGCCCGCAGCCGGGTTAGACGCGCCGCGAGCTGGTGTTCCGACCGGTGACCGTCGAGGCGATCACGACCAGGACGGCTGCGATGGCGATGCAGACCGCCCACTTGACCCAGTCCACGCCGCGGCTGCCGTCGCCACCGAAGGCCGAGTAGATGGCCAGTCCGATCAGCACGCCGCCGATGCCGCAGAGCACCGTCAGCCAGATCGGGATGTTGTCCTTGTCTCCGGGCGCCACGAACTTGCCGAGCAGCCCGATGATGGCGCCGATGATGATGAGGATGATGATCGAGCCCATGATTGTCCCTCCGTGAATTGCCGTCGCGGACGTGCGACGTCAGTGTTGTACCCGGAAGCGCAACCCTCAATCCTCACTTGAGGCCTAGGTCACTCGGGACCCGCTCGCCTGGACGTTCCCGGCGTCACTCGCCGCGTGCGCCAAGCTGAAGTGCACGAACCTGCAGCGGCGAAGGAGGGCGAACCTCGCCGGGCCCCGGCCTCCGCCTCTAGCGTGTGCACTGCGCTTCGGTCGAGGGGCTCCTCCCAACCTCTCGGCCGAGGCGTGTCTCGTCGACCGACCGTCTCGACGGGCAGCGCGGCCCGACCGGGCCTCAGTCCAGGTAGTCGCGCAGCACCTGGGACCGGGACGGGTGACGCAGCTTCGACATGGTCTTCGACTCGATCTGCCTGATGCGCTCCCGGGTGACCCCGTACACCTTGCCGATCTCGTCGAGCGTCTTCGGCTGCCCGTCGGTCAGCCCGAACCGCATGGACACCACCCCGGCCTCACGCTCGGAGAGCGTGTCGAGGACGGCGTGCAGCTGCTCCTGCAGCAACGTGAACGACACGGCGTCGGCGGGCACGATGGCCTCGGAGTCCTCGATGAGGTCGCCGAACTCGGAGTCGCCGTCCTCACCGAGTGGCGTGTGCAGCGAGATCGGCTCTCGGCCGTACTTCTGCACCTCGATGACCTTCTCCGGGGTCATGTCGAGCTCCTTGGCGAGCTCCTCCGGAGTCGGCTCGCGGCCGAGGTCCTGGAGCATCTGCCGCTGCACCCGCGCCAGCTTGTTGATCACCTCGACCATGTGCACCGGGATGCGGATGGTCCTGGCCTGGTCGGCCATCGCACGGGTGATCGCCTGCCGGATCCACCACGTGGCGTAGGTGGAGAACTTGTAGCCCTTGGTGTAGTCGAACTTCTCGACAGCGCGGATCAGGCCCAGGTTGCCCTCCTGGATCAGGTCCAGGAACAGCATGCCTCGACCGGTGTAGCGCTTGGCCAGCGAGACGACCAGCCGGAGGTTCGCCTCGAGCAGGTGGTTCTTCGCGCGGCGGCCGTCCTCGGCGATCCACTCGAGCTCCTCGAGCGGCTTGGCCGCGATCTTGCCGCCCTTCGCGAGCTTCTCGTCGGAGAAGAGGCCCGCCTCGATGCGCTTGGCGAGCTCCACCTCCATCTCCGCGTTGAGGAGGGGGACCTTGCCGATCTGCTTCAGGTAGTCCTTGACCGGGTCGGCTGTCGCCCCCGCGACCATCACCTGCTGCACCGGCTCGTCGGACTCGTCGGAGGACGAGACCACGAAGCTCTTGCTCTCGTCCTCCTCCTCCTTGAGGCTCGGGTCGGTCGCCAGGTCCTTCTCGAAGAGCTCGTCCGGAACGTCGGGAAGCAGCTTGGCGTCGGCGGGGGGAAGGAGCGGCAGGCCGTTGGCCTCGAGCGCGGACACGATGCCATCCGGGGACGACGCGTCCACGATGCCCGGCTCCGGCGCGGCGGCGCCGTCCACGGCCGGCGCTGCAGTGGCGGCAGCGGCCGCTCGCTTGGTGGGCGCCCTCTTGGCGGTCACCTTCTTCGCTGCCGCCTTGCTGGCGGCCGTCCTGCCGGCGGCGCTCTTGCCAGCGGGCGCCTTGGCGGCAGTCGTCGTGCCGGTGGAACCAGAGCCCGGCGCCGTGGCGTCCTCGGTCTCACTCGGGGCCGTGGCCTTCTTCGCTGCAGCCTTCTTGGCGCTCGCCGTCACGGTGGCCCGGGCGCCGGAGGCGGCGGCGGCGACCACCCGTCTCGTCCGCGGACCCGCCGGGGCCTGCGTCGGACGGGACGGCTTGGAGTCCTCAGCGGAGACCACGACGGCGACCCCTTCCTCGCTCAGACGTCTGAGCACGGCCTTGAGGTGCTGCGGTGTGGACGCAGCAGCAGCGGTTGCGGTGCGAACAGATTCTGCGGTGACCTGCCCGGTGGCTCGGCCCTCCTCGACCAGCGAGACGATGTCGGGATGCCCCAGGACATCTGTGAAGGTCTTTCGGGACGAGCTCGAGGACACGAACTACCTCTCGTACAACGGTGACGGGGGCGCGGCAAAGCCCGTACACGTCAAGCGCCGCAGATCCATTGTGACACGGGCACGGGCCTTTCCAAGCCTCGCCCCGTGGCGACGCCGACGCTCAGGGCACATCGGCCTTGACGGCGAGGACCGGGCAGGGAGCGTCCAGCAGCACTCGCTGGGCGTTGCTCCCGAGGATCAGCTTGCCCACCGGCGTACGCCGGCGGAGCCCGATGACCAGCAGCTCCGCCTGGACGTCGTTGGCGACGTTCACGAGGTCGTCGGCGGGGTCCAGCCCCTGCACCAGCTGGCGCACCTCGTGGTCGACACCGTCGTCGCGGAGCTCCTGGCGGATGGCCGCCAGGTCCTCCTCCGAGCTGACCGTGTCGGAGCGGTCGAGATCACGAGAGCCACGGTGGGAGTTGACGACCACCAGTCGGGCGTTGCGCAGCTGCGCCTCCTCGGCAGCACGCCGCAGGGCGGCGTGCCCCTCCGGCTTGGGCACGTAGCCCACGACGATGGTGCCCATCAAGCGTCCTCCTGCGAAGTCGAGCGCGCGAGCGAGCCGCGGGTCGCGGCTCCCGCCCGACGCTATCGCAGGAGCAGGCAGCGGTGCGCCTGTGGACGGCCGCCTCCGGCCTTCGCTGCGACGGGGCATGCTGTCGCGGGTGCCATCGACCGCCTCGCCCCGCGACGCCTCGCGCCGGCTGGTGCTGCGCGCGGAGGTGGCGCGTCTGCGGGCCCGCGAGACCCGGCGAGCCTTCGACCCGTCCCTGCATGTGGGCCTGCTGGACGGGGACCGCACCGGTTTCGTGCTGCGCGCCAAGGACCGCCCCGCGGTGGACGTGTCCGTGCTGCGGGACGTGGCGGACCGTCTGGTCGCGGACAGCGGCTCCTCGGGGCACACCGCCTGGGTGGTGCGCCCGGGCCAACCGGAGCCGCACGACCTGGACCTGCAGTGGCTGGCCGCCGTGCTGTCGGCCTTCGGCAGCCACGACCGCCCGCTGTCGGGCTGCTTCGTCATCACCCCCAGCGGCTGGCGGGACCTCCTCACCGACGAGACCCGGACCTGGGTGCGGTTGCGTCCCTAGCCGCGCTGGACCGTCGACGCCGCTGCATGCGCGGGACGGGTGGTCACGCCCAGGTGTGCACGGGCTCGTTGCTGTGCATGCGCTCGCGGTACTCGTTGAGGGTCGCGCGCAGGGCGGCGGTGCGGTCGCCGTCGCGCTGTAGCCGCCCGTGGAACCGGGAGATGAACCAGGAGGCGCCGTTCTGACCTACCAGGCAGCGCTGCTCGATGATGCCGAGCAGCCGATCCTGCTCCTCCGCAAGCACACCCCACGCCTCGAGGCCCGCCCGTGCCATGGGCAGGAGCCGGCGTACGACGAGCTCGGTGGCCGGCACCTGCCCCAGCCCCGGCCAGTACACGCTCGCCTCGATGCCCTGACGAGCCGCCACGTGGAAGTTCTCCTCCGCGGCGCTGAACGACATCTGCGACCACAGCGGGCGCTGGTGCTCCGCGAGAGTCCGGACGAGCCCGAAGTAGAACGCGGCGTTGGCCATGGTGTCGGCGACCGTGGGCCCGGCCGGGAGCACCCGGTTCTCCACCCGCAGGTGCGGGACGTCGTCGACGACGTCGTAGATGGGGCGGTTCCAGCGGTACACCGTGCCGTTGTGCAGCCGCAGCTCCGCGAGCGCCGGGGTCCGCCCCGCCTCGAGCTCGTCGAGGGGATCCTGGTCGTCCAGCACCGGCAGCAGCGCGGGGAAGTAGCGGACGTTCTCCTCGAAGAGGTCGAAGATCGAGTTGATCCAGCGCTCGCCGAACCACACCCGCGGGCGCACCCCCTGGGCCTTGAGCTCCTCGCCGCGGGTGTCGGTGGCCTGCTCGAAGAGCGGGATGCGGGTCTCGTGCCACAGCTCACGACCGAGCAGGAACGGTGAGTTGGCACCCAGCGCCAGCTGGACCCCGGCCACCGCCTGGGAGGCGTTCCAGTAGGCAGCGAACTCAGCCGGGCTGACCTGGACGTGCAGCTGGGTGCTGGTGCACGCCGCCTCGGGGACGATCGAGTCCGTGGTGGTGCTGAGCCGCTCGGGCCCGGAGATGTCGATCACGATGTCCTCCCCGCGAGCGGCGAGGATCTGGTCGCTGAGAAGCTGGTAGCGAGGGTTGGGAGTCAAGGACGCCGGCGTCATGTGGCTGGGCGACAACGTGGGAAGGATGCCGATCATCACCATGTGGGCACCGACCCTGGCAGCCTTCGCCTCCGCCTCGTTGAGGCTGGCCCGGACGCCGGTCTCGAACGCGGTGAACCCCCGGTCCTGGAGCTCCTTGGGCGCCACGTTGATCTCGAGGTTGAACTGGCCGAGCTCCGTCTGGAAGTCCGGGTCCGCGATGGCCTCGAGGGCCTCGAGGTTCTTCAGCATCGGGTCGCCGACCTCGTCGACGAGGTTGAGCTCGATCTCCAGGCCCGTCATCGGCGCGTCGGCGTCGAACCGGGACTCCCGGAGCATGCGCGCCAGCACGTCGAGGCAGCGTCGCACCTTCTCGCGGTAGCGCGTGCGGTCCTCTCGGGTGAACTCCTGGTCCGCCACCTTCTCTCCCATGCGCCGCAGCCTAGGCCCCGCGCCGGGCCCTGCCCAGACGAGACGTCACTGCCGGGCGCCGCCCAGCTGTGGCGGGTCGGGGGGCCGCCACGCCGACGGCGCCACGGCCGCGGCCAGCACCTGCGCGAGCAGACCGGCGAGGCTGTGGCCGGGCTCCGCGTCCCCGGCGCCGGGGACGGCGGTCTCCGCCTCGGCCTCGGCAGCGCACTCGACGGCGCACCAGGCCAAGGCGCCGTTGCCGGTGAGCCAGGCAGCGAACCCGAGCAGTCCGGCGGGCGCCGGACGGAACCGCGGTGGCACCCGGCGCACCACGTCGCGCCACAGGTCCACCTGGCGCGACGCGTTGCTCTGCGTCATCTCGGCCCAGGCGACGTCACGGAGCAGCGACGACGCCGTCACCAGGCCTGACAGCCGGGCGACCTCCGCCGCCTCGAGCCGACGTCCGTCCTCGAGGAAGCAGCAGACCCGGTCGCGGAGCCACTCCCCCTGCTCGGCCAGGGCCGCGGGCACGTTCTGCTGCTCCGGCGCCTCGAGAGGCGCCCGCCCGCCGGTCTCCGCCTCGAGGCGCGCACACAGGCCCTCGGCCAGCGCGGCGATCTCCCGAGACTCTGCGTCATCGTCACCACGCAGCGAGTCGACGAGCTGCTGCCGGCTGCCGAGCACCACCGTGCCGGACACGACGGACCGAACCACGAGCGGGTGCGACGACACGTCGTAGGGGACCCCGCCTTCCTCGCCGTCCGGGTGCATCGACCACCAGCGGCTCCCGTCGGCGCGCACGACGCAGGCGACCTCCACCCCGACGTCGGCCATCCTGCGCGCCAACGCGTCGACCGTCGTCCTGGCCACGGCGGCGTCAGCCGTGTAGACGACGATCGCGACCGCGGTGACGCGGGACCGAGCGGCCACCCGAGCCAGGTGCTCCGCCAGGTCGTCGGCCTCCTCCCCGTGCTCGGCCCGGGCCGGGAGGTCGACCCGCGCGTGCACCGGCCGGACGGCAGCCCCCACGGTGAGGACGACGACGGATCGATCGGGGTGGAAGCCCAGCAACGTGGGCACCAGAGCCAGAAGGTCCTCCGGACCGGTGGCGCGGACGGTGTGCAGGTCGGTCATGGCACGACCCTGCTCCGGCGCGCTCCTCCACGGCAGCCCGACCGCCCGGCCTGGGGACACACCGAGGTCCCGCGCGACTGTGGACGGTGGGCCGACAATGGCCAGGTGCGTGCCGACCCGACGATCCTCCACGTCGACCTGGACGCCTTCTTCGCGGCCGTCGAGCAGCGCGACAAGCCGTCCCTGCGGGGCAGGCCCGTGGTGGTGGGCGGCGTGGGCGGGCGTGGGGTGGTCGCCACGGCGTCCTACGAGGCCCGGGCCTTCGGGGTGCGCTCGGCGATGTCCACCCGGGAGGCACGGGCGCGCTGCCCGCACGCGGCGTACCTGACCGGCCGCTTCGGGGCCTACCGGGCGACCAGCCGGCGGGTGATGCGCCTGCTTCGCGAGGTGTCGCCGCTGGTCGAGCCGCTCTCCCTCGACGAGGCGTTCGTCGACCTCGCTGCCGCCGACGTCGCCGACCTCTCGGTCGCCGGCGTCACTGCGGTGGCGCGCAGCCTCAAGGAGGGGGTGCGGGAGGCGACCGGAGGCGTGCGCGGCTCCGTGGGCGTGGCCACCTCCAAGCTGGTGGCCAAGATCGCCAGCGACCTCGACAAGCCCGACGGCCTGGTCGTGGTCGCGCCCGGTACCGAACGGGACCTGCTGCGCCCCATGAAGGTCAGCGTCATCCCGGGGGTGGGGCCCGCGACCGCCGAACGGCTGCGCCGGATCGGCGTGCACACCATCGCCGAGCTGGAGCAGGTGTCCGCCGACGAGCTCGTCCGGGTCGTCGGGCAGGCGCACGGCACGTCGCTGCACCGGATGGCCCGCGCCCAGGACGACCGCCCGGTGGTGCCGGAGCGTGAGACCAAGTCGGTGAGCGTGGAGGAC
This sequence comes from Nocardioidaceae bacterium, assembly GCA_035634095.1. GTDB lineage: Bacteria > Actinomycetota > Actinomycetes > Propionibacteriales > Nocardioidaceae > Nocardioides_B. Next base: position 27,257 of record DASQDP010000114.1, read on the forward strand.
ACCTATGACACCGATCTCGTGGACCGGCGTCTGCTCGAGGGTCTCGTGGAGCGGCAGGCCGGGCAGGTCACCGATCGGCTGCGCAGGGCCCGGCTGTCCGGGAGAACCGTCACCGTGAAGGTCCGGCTGCACGACTTCACCACCTCCACCCGGTCCAGCACGCTGCCCGCGCCGACCGACAGCACCAAGGTCGTGTCCCGGCTGGCCCGGGCGCTACTCGCCGAGGTGGACACCTCCGGGGGCGTACGGCTGCTGGGGGTCGGCGTCTCGGGACTGGCCGACTGGATCCAGGAGGACCTCTTCGAGGAGTACGACGATCGGGCGACCGATTCGGCGACGAGCGGCGAACCCACCGAGCCGGTGGCTGCGGACCCCGCGCCCCGGGCACCGCGATGGCCACCGGGCATGGACGTGGTGCACGTCCAGCACGGGGCGGGCTGGGTGTGGGGCTCAGGGGTCGGGCGGGTGACCGTGCGCTTCGAGACGGCCGAGACCGGACCCGGCCCGGTACGCACCTTCTCGGCCGACGACCCCGAGCTGACGCGGCGGCCCCTCGACGAGGGTCTGGACGCGGACGGGGACGGGGGTGCTGACGGGGACGGGCCGGGCGTCGGTGGTCCCCCGTAGGCTCCCGCCATGCCCGACGCCCAGAGCACCACAGCGCCGCCCGCCGCGCCAGCAGCCACCACCCCGCCCGTGGCGCGCAGGATTCCCAGCGAGCGGACGCACCACGGGGACACGGTGGTCGACGACTACGAATGGCTGCGCGACGGCCAGTCGCCGGACACCCTGGCCTACCTGGAGGCGGAGAACGCCTACACCGAGGCGCGGACCGCCCACCTCGAGCAGCTGCAGGAGTCGATCTTCGACGAGATCCGTGCGCACACGCAGGAGACCGACCTCTCCGTGCCCTACCGGATCGGGAGCTGGTGGTACTACGGCCGCTCCTCGGAGGACACGCAGTACGGCGTGAGCTGCCGGTGCCCGGTGCAGGGCCCCGACGACTGGACGCCGCCGGTGCTGGACGCGACCGACGAGGTGGTCGGGGAGCAGGTGATCTTGGACTCCAACGTGCTCGCGGACGGGCACGACTTCTTCTCCCTGGGCGGTGTCTCGGTCAGCCCCGACGGGCGGCTCCTGGCGTTCAGCACCGACACCGTCGGCGACGAGCGCTACCTGCTGCAGGTCAAGGACCTCGGCACCGGAGAGCTGCTCCCGGACTTGATCCCCAACGTCATGGGCGGCGGCACGTGGGACCGCCGCGGGACCACGCTCTTCTACTCGACGCCGGACGAGGCCTGGCGACCGGACAAGGTGTGGCGTCACCTGCTCGGCACACCCGTCGAGGACGACGTCGTGGTGCACCACGAGACCGACGAGAGATTCTGGACCGGCGTGGGCCGGACCCGCAGTGACCGCTTCCTGCTGCTGTCGTCCGGCTCCAGGACGACCTCCGAGTGCGCGATCCTGGACGCGGACGACCCCACCGGCACGTTCCGCGTCGTCGCTCCCCGCAGGGAAGGCGTCGAGTACTCCGTCGAGCATGCCGTGCTCGCCGGCGAGGACCGCCTGCTGGTGCTGCACAACGACGGCGCGGAGAACTACGCGCTGGCGAGCGCCCCGGTCGACGCCACCTCGGAGCAGCAGTGGGAGCCACTGCTCCCGCACGACCCGGCGGTGCGGCTCGAGGACGTCGACGCCTTCGACGGCCACCTCCTGGTCAGCCAGCGAAGCGACGGTCTCACGCAGCTGCGGGTGATCACCCTGGCCGACGGCGCCGGGGAGGACGCGCGGCCGGGTGAGGACTTCCTGATCCCCTTCGACGAGGAGGTGCGCACGGTCGGCGCCGGGTCCAACCCGGAGTTCACCCAGCCCACGGTGCGGCTGGGCTACGTGAGCCTCGCCGACCCCGCCGCCGTCTACGACTTCGACGTGGCCACCCGCGAGCTGCGCCTGCTCAAGCGCACCCCGGTGCTGCCGGGGCCGGACGGCACGGACTTCGACCGCTCGCGCTACGCGCAGTTCCGCGAGTGGGCGGTGGCCGACGACGGGACCAGGGTCCCGATCTCGGTCGTCGCGCCGGCGGACGCGCCCAGAAACGGATCCATGCCGATGGTGCTCTACGGCTACGGCTCCTACGAGTTGTCCATGGACCCGTCCTTCTCGGTCGGCCGCCTCTCGCTGCTGGACCGGGGCATCGGCTTCGCGATCGCACACGTGCGTGGCGGAGGCGAGATGGGGCGGCACTGGTACGACGACGGCAAGCTGCTGCGCAAGAAGAACACCTTCACCGACTTCGTCGCCTGCGCCCGGCACCTGGCGGCACAGGGGTGGACCTCCCCCGACCGGCTCGCGGCTCAGGGGGGCAGCGCCGGCGGCCTGCTGATGGGCGTCGTCGCGAACACCGACCCGGACGCGTTCGCGGCGGTCCTCGCGACCGTGCCGTTCGTGGACGCTCTCACCACCATCCTCGACCCGTCGCTGCCGCTCACGGTGATCGAGTGGGAGGAGTGGGGCGACCCGTTGCACGACCCCGAGGTCTACGCCTACATGAAGGGCTACTCGCCCTACGAGAACGTCACCGCCCAGCGCTACCCGGCGATCCTCGCCGAGACGTCGCTGCACGACACCCGGGTGCTGTTCGTCGAGCCCGCCAAGTGGGTGGCTCGGCTCCGTGCCACAGCGGTCCACGACGCTGCGGGCGCCGACGTGCTGCTGCGCACCAAGATGTCGGCCGGGCACGGCGGGGTCAGCGGGCGGCACAACGGCTGGCGCGAGCGGGCCTTCAGCCTCGCCTGGTTGGTGGACCGGCTGACCGCTGCCCTCACACCGGCAGCCTGAGAAGTCGCTGAGATCTGTCACGAGCGGCAACTTCGGTCGCTCCCCGTACGTCTGTCCTGGCAGGAGCACACGACAGGCGTTGGGCACCCGAGGTAGGGTGCCCGATTCGGGAATCTCGAACAGGCGTTCGTCGTTGTGGTGAATACAAGGTCCGACCCCTGGGTAAGTCCTTGGCCAATCGAAGGGACACGCACCGTGGCAACGACTCGCACCGCTTCACGGGAGATCGAAGGGCGCGACAGCGTCGGGATGTATCTCGACGAGATCGCCCGCACTCCCCTGCTCGACGCCATCACCGAGGTCGAGCTCAGCAAGACCATCGAGGCCGGCCTCCTCGCGGAGCACCTGCTCGCCGAAGGGCGCGTCGGACGGCGCAGGGGCGGAGCACCCAAGCAGGCCAACACCGAGGAGCTCGAGTGGCTCGCGGCCGAGGGCCAGAAGGCCATCCAGCGCTTCATCGAGGCCAACCTGCGCCTGGTCGTCTCCATCGCGCGCAAGTACGGCCGCAGCCAGATGCCCATGCTCGACCTGGTCCAGGAGGGCAACACCGGCCTGATCAGGGCTGTCGAGAAGTTCGACTACGCCAAGGGCTACAAGTTCTCGACCTACGCGACCTGGTGGGTGCGCCAGGCCATCACCCGAGGCATCGCCCAGCAGGCCCGGGTGGTGCGGCTGCCGGTGCACGTCGTCGAGGAGCTCAACCAGGTCGGGGCCGCGCGTCGCACCCTGGAGCGCCAGCTGGGCCGTGACCCCGAGCCCGAGGAGATCGCCGCGGAGCTCGACATGGACCTCGACCGGGTGCTCGACCTGTTGTCGTGGGGCCGCGAGCACGTGAGCCTGGACACGCCCGTCGACGAGGACGGCGACACCTCCCTGGGCGACCTGATCGCCCAGGAGACCGCCCCCGGGCCGGACAGCACCTTCCTCGACGTGGAGTCGCGCGACCGGCTCGGCCACCTCGTCGAGCTGCTCGACGACCGGGCGGCCGACATCATCCGGTCCCGCTACGGGCTGGTGGACGGCCGGCAGCACAAGCTCGCTGACATCGGAGCCAAGCACGGGATCTCCGCGGAGCGGGTCCGCCAGCTCGAGCGCGAGGCCCTGCAGAAGCTGCGCGACCTCGCCGACCCGGACCTGGCCGCCTGAGGCCACCGGGTCGGCGCGACTAGCGTTCTTGCCCGACCAGCTCACCGACGACCTCCGCGACCCGCTCGCGGAGGTCGTCGCGCGTCCCGGTGTTGTCCAGCACGTACGTCGCCACCGCACGCCGCTGCTCCCGCGTCGCCTGCGCCGCCACCCGGCCCTCCGCGTCCTCGCGGGTCCAGCCGCGGTGCTGCACCATCCTCTCGACCTGCACCTCGACCGGGACGTCCACCAGGAGCACGGCGTCGAAGGCGCCGGCCTGACCCGTCTCCACCAGGAGCGGGATGTCGTGCACGACGAGGGCGCCCGCCGGGGCGGCCGCCTCGACCTCCACGGCGCGAGCCCGGATCCTCGGGTGCAGGATCCCCTCGAGTCGCCGCCGCGCGGCCGGGTCGGCGAAGACCAGGGCGCCGAGCGCCTGCCGGTCCAGCCGGCCGTCCGCGGTCGACAGGTGCGGCCCGAACGCCTCCAGCACGGCGGCAAGGCCAGGCGTGCCAGGCTCCACCACCTCGCGCGCCAGCAGGTCGGAGTCGACGACCACGGCCCCGAGCTCGGTCAGCATCGCCGCCACCGTGCTCTTGCCCGCGGCGACTCCCCCAGTCAGTGCCACCCGCACGTCCCCACCTCCATTCGTCTGCGTTGACGTCGCTCCCGTCCCCTGCTGGAGCGCAGACAAATCGGGGGCGGCAGGTCAGGCCGAGACGGAGCAGAAGGTGCGCCGGTACTGCTGGGGGCTCACGGAGCGGGCCTTGGTGAAATGGTGGCGCAGCATGGCCGCCGTCCCGAAGCCCACCTCGCCGGCGATCCAGTCCACGGAGCGTTCGGTGGTCTCGAGGAGCTCCTCGGCGCGCAGGACCCGTTGCCGGGTGACCCAGGCGTGCGGGGTCGTGCCGGTCTCGGCGCGGAAGCGTCGCGCGAAGGTGCGCGGAGACATGCTCACCGCCGAGGCCAGCGTCTCCACGGTGTGCGCCTCGTGGAGGTTCTCGGTGATCCAGGTCAGCAGCGGCCCCAGCGTCTCGGCGTCGCAGTCGGGGACCGGCGTGCGGACGTACTGGGCCTGGCCGCCGTCGCGGTGCGGCGGCACCACGATGCGCCGAGCGGTCGCGGAGGCGACGCGAGCGCCGAACTCACGACGCAGCAGGTGCAGAGCGACGTCGAGACCGGCCGCGGACCCGGCTCCGGTGAGGATGTTGGCGGACTGCACGTAGAGCACGTCAGGGTCGACCTGAGCCAGCGGGAAGCTGCGGGCGAGCTCCTCGGAGTGCCGCCAGTGGGTGGTGCAGCGCCGGCCGTCCAGGAGGCCGGCCTCACCGAGCAGGAAGGCGCCCGTGCAGTGCGCCATGATCGTGACCCCGCGATCGGCGGCCCGCCGCACCGCCTTCACCGCTGCCGGGTCCTGGTGCAGGTAGTCCCGCTTCGGGACGATGCAGACCAGGTCGGCACTCTCCATCGCCTCCAGCCCGTGCTCGACGACGAGGTCGTAGCCGGACGCACCGCCGACCCGGCCGGGCACCGGCGTGCACACCGCGAAGTCGAACGTCGGCGTGCCGTCCTCGGGGTGGTCCGGCTCCGCCCACACCTCGCAGATGGCGCCGAGGCCGAAGGGCTCGGCGCCTTCCTGCACGAGGGCGACGACCCGCCGGAGCGGCCGTCGCGAGGCATCGGTGTCATCGGTCGGCCCGACCGGGGCGAGCGCGCTCACTGTCATGGGTCGACTGTCTCAACAAGATGGCAGAAAATCAATGCAAGATGGCGAATCTGCCACTGGTGGCAGGATGACAGGTATCGCAGACTTTCTGCCATGACCCTCCTCGTGATCCTCGCCGTCAGCGCCGTCCTCATCCTGGGCTACATCGCCGTGTCCCTGGTTCTCGACGTCCGCGACGACGGCTACCACCACCCCGCCCGCACGACCCCTCCGCGCAGCCACCACCCCGACCCCTTCGACCCGCACTCGCGCCTCGCGTGAGGCGGACAGCCCCCCGCTGACCTCCGACGGCAGGCCCCACCGGGCCCCGAGAGCAGACCCAGGAACGCCGAGGGCCCGGCCACCATCACGGTGACCGGGCCCTCGTCGGTTCGCAGGGACCTACTGCTGTCCGCCGGTGAGCTTCTCGCGGAGCGCCTGCAGCGCCTCGTCGGAGGCGAGCGACCCGCCCCCCTCGTTGCTGCTCGCAGCGGTGCTGCCGGCGCCTGCCGACGGCTGCTCGGACGAGTACGACGTCGCCTCGCCGGCCTCGACCTCTGCCTGAGCGGCCTCCGCCTGCTGCTTGAGGTGCGCCTCCCAGCGGGCGTGGGCCTTGGCGTACTGCTCCTCCCACACCGCGCGCTGGTCGTCGAAGCCCTCGAGCCACTCGCCCGTGTCCGGGTCGAAGCCCTCCGGGTAGATGTAGTTGCCCTGCTCGTCGTACGTCGCGGTCATGCCGTAGAGCGTCGGGTCGAACTCCTCGCCCTCGGAGGCGGTCGCGGTCTCGTTCGCCTGCTTGAGGGACAGCGAGATCCGGCGCCGCTCGAGGTCGATGTCGATGATCTTGACCATCACGTCGTCGTTGACCTGCACGACCTGCTCGGGAATCTCCACGTGCCGCTCGGCGAGCTCCGAGATGTGCACCAGGCCCTCGATGCCCTCCTCGACGCGCACGAAGGCGCCGAAGGGCACCAGCTTGGTGACCTTGCCCGGCACGATCTGGCCGATCTGGTGGGTGCGGGCGAAGTGCTGCCAGGGGTCCTCCTGGGTCGCCTTGAGCGACAGCGAGACCCGCTCGCGGTCCATGTCCACGTCGAGCACCTCGACGGACACCTCGTCGCCGACGGTGACGACCTCGCTCGGGTGGTCGATGTGCTTCCAGGAGAGCTCGGAGACGTGCACCAGGCCGTCGACGCCGCCGAGGTCCACGAAGGCGCCGAAGTTGACGATCGAGGACACGACGCCCTTGCGGATCTGGCCCTTCTGCAGCTGGGTGAGGAAGCCGTGGCGCACCTCGGACTGGGTCTGCTCGAGCCACGCGCGGCGCGAGAGCACGACGTTGTTGCGGTTCTTGTCCAGCTCGATGATCTTCGCCTCGAGCTCCTTGCCGACGTACGGCTGCAGGTCGCGCACCCGGCGCATCTCGACCAGGGAGGCGGGCAGGAAGCCGCGCAGGCCGATGTCCAGGATCAGCCCGCCCTTGACGACCTCGATGACGGTGCCGGTGACGACGCCGTCCTCCTCCTTGACCTGCTCGATCGTGCCCCAGGCGCGCTCGTACTGCGCACGCTTCTTCGACAGGATCAGCCGGCCCTCCTTGTCCTCCTTCTGGAGGACCAGGGCCTCGACCTTGTCGCCGACCGCGACGACCTCGGACGGGTCGACGTCGTGTTTGATGGACAGCTCACGCGAGGGGATGACGCCCTCGGTCTTGTAGCCGATGTCGAGCAGGACCTCGTCGCGGTCCACCTTGACGATCGTGCCTTCGACGATGTCGCCGTCGTTGAAGTACTTGATGGTCGCGTCGATGGCGGCGAGGAAGTCGGCCTCGGACCCGATGTCGTTGACAGCGACCTGCGGGGGGCCCGAGAGAGTGGGGGTGATCGTCATAGGGATTGATCGGTTCCTTGGAGGGATGGAGTCGTCCGGACGCGCGGGAAGCCCTGGGTCACTACCGGTGGGTCTGGGTGCCGGCGGCGGTGGACCGACGGTGCGATAGCGAGCGAGAATCTGCTACGTCTGAGACTCAGCGCAGACTCCAAGCGCACCTCTCAGGATACGCAACCATGGGGGCCATAGTCCAACCCGCCTGCGGTCGCCCGGCCGGTGCCGCTGCCGGTCGCTGCCGACCCTGCCGGCCGCTGCAGCGCTATCGTCGGCCCATGCCGGCTGGCCGCCCCCGACCCGCGCCCGGGACCTGAGGATGGTGCACGCGGCGCGCCGTACCCTCACCGAGGCGCAGACCCAGCGCGCCAACCGCCGTGAGTGGGACGGCTACGCCGACGAGTACCAGGCCACCCACGGCTCCTTCCTGCGCGACGTGGGGTTCGTGTGGGGACCCGAGGGACTCGACGAGGGCGAGGCAGCCGTGCTCGGCGACCCGACCGGCCGTCAGGTGCTGGAGGTGGGGTGTGGCGCCGCCCAGTGCGCCCGCTGGCTCGCGGCCCACGGCGCGCGAGCGGTCGGCCTCGACCTGTCGGAGCGGCAGCTCTCGCACTCCCGCCGCATCGACGGGTCCAGTGGCCACCGGGTGCCGGTGGTCGCCGGCACCGCGACCGCGCTGCCGTTCCGGGACGCCGCCTTCGACGTCGTGTTCTCGGCCTTCGGCGCACTGCAGTTCGTCGCGGACGCCGGGCGCGCCGTCGCGGAGGTCGCCCGGGTGCTGCGACCCGGCGGGCTGTTCGCCTTCTCCATCACCCACCCGGTGCGGTGGTGCCTGCCCGACGACCCCTCGGCCGCCGGCCTGGTGGTGACCAGCTCGTACTGGGACCGCACGCCCTATGTCGAGGAGGACGACGCAGGGCGGGCGACCTACGCCGAGCACCACCGCACCCTGGGGGACTGGGTGGGGCTGCTCGCCGGGGCCGGCTTCACGATCACCGGGCTTCTCGAGCCGGAGTGGCCACCCGACCACGACCGGGTGTGGGGCGGCTGGGGGCCCGAGCGAGGCCGCCTGGTGCCGGGCACGGCCGTGTTCCGCGCCCGCCTGCCCGGCTGACGCGCCCCGACGTGGGGTTCGGGCGGCGACGCGGGCGTCAGCGCCTACGCTGCACGACGTGAGCCGACCCACGACGAGCCGCTCGACGCTGCGCGGCGGCGCGGTGATCGCGGTGGCGATGGGCGTCATGAACGTCTCCACCTACGGCTTCACCATCCTGGCGGCCCGGCTGCTCGGACCCGCGGAGTACGGCGCCCTGGCCGCCGTCATGGGGGTCCTTCTGGTCGTCAACGTGCTCTCGCTCGGGCTGCAGGCGACCGGCGCCCGCCGCGTCAGCGCGGCGCCCCACGACCTGCGGCAGATCGAGCGGGAGGTGATGACCACCAGCTACGTCTCCGCCGTCCTGCTCGGCCTGCTCCTGGTGCTGGCCGTCCCCGTGGTGACCAGCACGCTGAACCTCGACTCCTGGGGGGCCGCGGCGCTGATCGCGGTCACGGCGGTGCCCCTGTCGGTGATGGGCGCCCAGGCCGGCATCCTCCAGGGAGAGCGCCGATGGGGCGCGCTGGCAGGGATCTACCTCGCGGTGGGGGTGGGTCGGCTCGGCTTCGGTGCCGTGGCGCTGCTGCTGGAGCCGGACACGCTCGGCGCCATGACCGGCGTCGCGCTCGGATCCTTCCTGCCGGTGCTCGTCGGCTGGCTGGCCCTTCGTGACGCCAGCCGCCGGCGCGCGCAGGACCGTCTCCCGCGGAGCGGCGGAGGACACCGGTGGGCGGCGGGCGGCGTGCTGCGGGAGACGCTGCACAACTCCCACGCGCTGCTGGCCTTCTTCGCCCTGTCCAACACCGACGTCATCGTGGCCCGCAGCACCCTCGACGAGCACCAGGCCGGCCTGTACGCCGGCGGACTGATCCTGGCCAAGGCGGTGCTGTTCCTGCCCCAGTTCGTCGTCGTGGTCGCGTTCCCGTCGATGTCGCGTCAGGACGGTGACCGCAGGTCCAAGCACCTTCTGGGCCTGGCCATGGTCGCGGGGATCGGGCTGGTCACGGTCCTGGGGGTCGGCGTGCTGTCCACCCTCGCCGTGGTCTTCATCGGCGGCCCGGAGTACGCCGCGCTCCAGGACCGGCTGTGGGTCTTCGCCGCGCTGGGCACCCTGCTCGCGCTGCTGCAGCTGATGGTCTACGACGTGGTCGCGCGCCAGCACCAGCGGATGGTGTACGTCGTGTGGGCGGGGATGGCGGCGCTGCTGATGGCCGCGCCCTTCGTCGGCTCCGTGACCGGCCTGCTCAGTGCCGTGGTCACCATCGACGCCGTGCTGCTCACCGTCCTGCTGCTGGCCAGCCTGCGCAGCCCTGCCCGCGGCAGCGCCCCGGCGCCCACCGACGCATCGGTCACCTGACCGGACGCGACCGGACCCCGTCGGCCACGGCACTGCCGGTCAGTGCGCCGCCTGGTGCCAGCTCGCCCCGGTGCCGACGGAGACGTCGAGCGGCACGGTCAGGTCGGCGGCGTCGCCCATCTGCTCCCGCACCAGCCGGTCCAGCTCCTCGCGCTCCCCCGGCGCCACCTCGAACACCAGCTCGTCGTGCACCTGCAGCAGCATCCGGGAGCCGAGGCTCGAGGCACGCAGCGCCTCGTCGACGTTGAGCATGGCCACCTTGATGATGTCGGCCGCCGAGCCCTGGATCGGCGCGTTGAGAGCCATCCGCTCCGCCATCTCCCGCCGCTGGCGGTTGTCGCTGGTCAGGTCCGGCAGGTACCGCCGCCGACCCAGGATGGTCTCGGTGTACCCGCTTCGGCGAGCCTCGTCGACGACACCGGACAGGTAGTCGCGGATCCCGCCGAAGGTCTCGAAGTACTCCTCCATCAAGCCGCGGGCCTCGGCCGGGTCGATCCCCAGCTGCTGCCCGAGCCCGTAGGCCGACAGGCCGTAGGCCAGTCCGTAGTTCATCGCCTTGATCTTCGCCCGCATCGCGGGGGTGACCTCCGAGGCGTCGACCGCGAAGACCCGGGACGCGGTCACCGAGTGGAAGTCGCGGCCGGAGCGGAACGCCTCGATGAGCAGGGCGTCCTCCGACAGGTGCGCCATGATCCGCATCTCGATCTGGCTGTAGTCCGCGGTCATCAGGGACTCGTGGGCGGGGCCCACCACGAAAGCCTCCCGGATCCGGCGCCCCTCCTCGGTGCGGACCGGGATGTTCTGCAGGTTGGGGTCGGTCGAGGACAGCCGGCCGGTGGCGGCGATCAGCTGGTTGAACGTGGTGTGGATCCTGCCGTCCGAGGCCACCGTCTTGAGCAGCCCCTCCACGGTCTGCCTCAGCCGGGAGACGTCACGGTGCCGCAGCAGCGCGAGGAGGAACGGGTGCTCGGTCTTGACGTAGAGGGCCTGCAGGGAGTCGGCGTCGGTGGTGTATCCCGTCTTGGTCCGCTTGGTCTTGGGCATGCCGAGCTCGTCGAACAGCACGGTCTGGAGCTGCTTGGGCGAGCCGAGGTTGATCTCCTTGCCGATCACCTCGAACGCCTCGTCGGCGGCCCGCTTGACCTCCCCGGCGAAGTGCGACTCCAGCGACTCGAGCTGCTCGGTGTCCACGGCGACGCCGGTGCGCTCCATCTCCGCGAGCACCAGCACCAAGGGGAGCTCCACGTCGGCCAGCAGACGGGTGCCGCCCCGGTCCCCGAGCTCGCTGTCCAGCGCCTCGGCCAGGTCCAGCACCGCGCGCGCCTGCAGCATCGCCGCGTCACCGGCGCCGCGGTCCTCCCCCAGGCCGTCGAAGGACAGCTGCCCCTGATCGCTGGTCTCCTCGGCCCTGAGCTCGCGCTTGAGGTAGCGCAGGGTCAGGTCGGCGAGGTCGTAGGAGCGCTGGTCGGGCCGAGCGAGGTATGCCGACAGTGCGGTGTCCCGCTCGAGTCCGACCAGTCGCCAGCCCCGGGCGGCCAGCGCGAGCATCGGTCCCTTGGCGTCGTGCAGCACCTTGGGCACCGACGCGTCGGCCAGCCACGTCGCCAGGACCTCGTCGTCCGCAGGAGCGACTGCCGAGACGTCGAGCCAGGCCGCCGCCCCGTCACCGGAGGCGAGCGCCACCGCGAGGACCTCGCCGCTGCCGGCTCGCCACTGCCCCTGCACGTGCACCCCGACTCGCTCCGGACCCGCGGCGTGCGCGGACAGCCACCCCGGCAGAGCGCCGGACGTCAGGTGGGTGCCGTCGAGGGAGAAGCCGCTGTCGTCGATCTCCTCCTCGGACTCCAAGGTGTCGAACAATCGCTCCCTCAGCACCCGGAACTCCAGGCTGTCGAACAGGGTGTGCACCTGCTGGCGGTCCCACGGGCGCGCAGCCAGGTCGGTCGGCGTCGCGCTCAGGGGCAGGTCGCACACCAGAGCGTTGAGCCGTCGGTTGCGGATCACGTCCCCGAGGTGCTCGCGCAGCGACTCGCCCGCCTTGCCTTTGATGGCGTCCGCGTTCGTGATCACGTTGTCCAGACCGTCGTACTGGCTGATCCACTTGGCGGCGGTCTTCGGCCCGACCCCCGGGACGCCGAGCAGGTTGTCGGAGGTCTCCCCGACCAGTGCCGCCACCTCCGGGTAGCGCACGGGGGGTACGCCGTACCGCTCCTGGACCGCCTCCGGGGTGATCCGGGCCATCTCCGAGACGCCGCGGCTGGGGTAGAGGATCGTGCAGTGCTCGGTCACCAGCTGGAAGGAATCCCGGTCGCCGGTGCAGATGAGCACCTCGAAGCCCTCACGCAGGGCCTGGGTGGTGAGCGTGCCGATCACGTCGTCCGCCTCGTAGCCCTCCTTCTCCACCGTCGCGATGCGCAGGGCCGCCAGCACCTCCTTGATCAACGACACCTGACCGGAGAACTCGTCGGGCGACTTGGAGCGGTTCGCCTTGTAGTCGGAGTACACCTCGGAGCGGAAGGTCTGACGCGACACGTCGAAGGCGACACCGACGTGGGTGGGCTGCTCGTCGCGCAGGACGTTGATGAGCATGGAGGTGAAGCCGTAGACAGCGTTGGTGTGCTGTCCGGTGGTGGTGGAGAAGTTCTCCACCGGGAGGGCGAAGAAGGCGCGGTAGGCCAGCGAGTGACCGTCGAGGAGCAGCAGGCGGGGCGCGGCAGCGGGCTGGTCGGACACAGGGGCCACCCTAGTCGGGGCCACCCCCGGTCCAGGACGGGCGAGCGTCAGGAGGTGCGGGCCTGCGAGCGTCGCAGCGACCGGCGCTGCACGAGCACCTGGCCGACGCTGCGGTGGCTCCGGTTCCCCACCCGAGCCGCGACCGGCGGCTCCACCGGGAGCTTGCTGCGCAGCGAGGTCACCGACGCACCGCGGATCACCGCGATCTGCCCGAGGCCCAGCCGCGCCATGAACCGGTTCGCGTCGCGCGAGCTCACCGCGGCCGCAGCCAGCAGGTGCGGGGTGTTCCTCTCCTCGGCCCAGGTGACGGCCGCCTCCACCAGCGCTCTTCCGACGCCGTGCCGGCGGCAGCCGTCGAGGACCTGGAGGTGCCCCACGAACACCGCGCTCTCAGCATGGATGGGGGTGAGCGGCCCCCGGGTCAGGTGCACGGCCCCGGCGACCCGGTCGTCGAGGACCGCCACGAGCAGGCGCTGGTCGGGCTCACTCACGATTCGCGCGATGGACGCGGCCGCATCCGACACCACGGGCGGCGAGTACTCATCGGCGCCACGGTCGGATCCCCACACCTCGACCAGGGCTGCAGCGTCGTCGGGCGACGCGTCTCGGACCTGCACGGGACTGCGCAACACGGATGGCACCCCTTGGCTGGAGCGGACAGGACCTCGGCTGCGGACCCCCCGGCGGCCGGACCGGCCGAGCGCACGGATGCTGACCCGACCGAGTCGAGAGGCTACGCCGCGAGTCGAGGACTTGGGTAGCCTGGGAGTTCCGGCGGTGGACAACGGTACGGGGGGCGGGAGCGAACGACGACGCCGGGGTCGACCCGAGCCCCACGCACGGCTCGCATAACAACCGAAAACCGGGAAGTGGTGGCTATAGTCCCGCCACAGTAGTGCCGACGACGAGGCGACAGGAGCCCCATGCACGCCCGCACCCGCACCGTAGCGCTCGTCGGGGTCCTCGCCGTCCTGGCCGGCCTGCTGCTGGCCCTGGTCGCCCCGGTCGCGAGCGCAGCCACCCCGGGCAGCGCCGGCCGGGCCTGCGTGAAGCCTGCGCCGCGCGACGACGACACCATCCACATCCAGGGCTGCCTCAGCGACCTGCGGAAGAAGCCGCCCGCGGCGGTCCCGAACGTGACGATCAGCGTCGAGGACGACACCGGCGCAGTCGTCGGCTCCGGGAAGAGCAACCGCACGGGTGTGTTCGACATCCGGTTGCCGGGCAGCGCGATCGACAACCTGGGTGAGACGTTCACGGTGAAGATCGACACCGAGACCCTCCCCGAGGGCGCCGCCCTGCGCAACCCGAAGCAGGTGGCGCTGCAGCGCACCCTCAACCTCGACGCGGACGTCTTCGTCACCTTTCCCATCGGCGACGCCAGCGCCGCCGGAGCCGGCACCGGCGTCCAGGCACTGCAGCTGGCGGTGGGCGGCCTGGTCTTCGCCCTGCTCCTCGCGATGGCCGCGCTCGGGCTGTCCATGATCTTCGGCACCACCGGCCTCACCAACTTCGCGCACGGCGAGCTCGTGACCTTCGGGGCTCTGGTCGCCTACGGCGTGGACGCCCTGCCGGGAGCGATCCGGGTGGGCGGGACCAACGTCACCGTCGCCGTGGCCGTGCTGGTGGCGACGGTCGGGTCCGCGGCCTTCGGGTGGCTCAACGACAGGGCGCTGTGGCGACCGCTGCGCACGCGAGGGACCGGCCTGGTCGCCATGATGGTGGTCAGCATCGGCCTGTCGATCCTGCTCCGCAACATCTACCAGTACCTCGCCGGCGCCAGCACGCACCAGTACTCCCAGTTCTCCAGCCCGAAGCCCTACTCGTGGGGCCCCGTCCTGGTCACCCCCAAGGACATCTTCATCGTGCTGTTCGCCCTGCTGGTGCTCGTGACGGTCACCGTCGCGCTGCAGCGCACCAAGCTCGGCAAGGCCACCCGTGCGGTCGCGGACAACACGGCGCTGGCCTCGGCGACCGGGATCAACGTCAACCGGGTGATCTCGGTCGTGTGGATCGTCGGTGCGATGCTCGCCGGGCTGTCCGGTGTGCTGCTGGGAATGACTCAGGGGTTCGACTACCAGCTCGGCTTCAAGATCCTGCTGCTGATCTTCGCGGCCACCGTGCTGGGCGGGCTGGGCACCGTCTGGGGGGCGATCATCGGGGCGTTGGTGATCGGCATGTTCGTGGAGCTCTCCACGTTGTTCATCCCTCCCGAGCTCAAGTTCGTCGGCGCGCTCGTCGTACTCATCGTCGTTCTGCTGATCCGGCCCCAGGGCCTGCTCGGCAAGGCCCAGCGGGTCGGTTAGGAGAGGAGACGACATGGACTGGCAGGCGATCTTCAGCCAGGCCCTGCAGCAGGGCCTGGGCCCGGTCGCTGCGGTGTACTGCCTGGCTGCGATCGGGCTCAACGTGCACTTCGGCTACACCGGGCTGCTGAACTTCGGCCAGGCCGGGTTCATGGCCGTCGGCGGCTACGCGGTGTCGTCCTTCGTGGCCACCTGGGGGCTGTCGTTCTGGCTGGGCAGCCTCGTCGGCCTGCTGTGCGCCGGCATCCTGGCGCTGCTGCTGGGAGTCCCCACCCTCCGGCTGCGCGCCGACTACCTGGCCATCGTGACGATCGCCGCTGCCGAGATCATCAGGCAGACGATCGGCTCGGTGACCCTGCTGGAGTACTTCGGCGGCCAGGACGGCCTGCAGGGCTTCAACTCCAGCTTCGCCGGGCTGAACCCGTTCACGGGCCGTATCGGCATCCCGGGCGTGGTCACCTGGCGGCCCTACGACTTCTGGACGCTGCTCGTCTGCTGGACGCTGGTCGCCCTGTGCTGCCTGATGGTCTGGGCGCTGATGCGCAGCCCCTGGGGCCGGGTGCTGCGGGGCATCCGCGAGGACGAGGACGCCGTGCGCAGCCTCGGCAAGAACGTCTACGCCTACAAGATGCAGTCCTTGATGATCGGCGGGCTGATCGGCGGCCTCGCCGGCATCATGTCGGCGCTCCAGCACTCAGCGGTGAACCCGTCCTTCTTCGCCACGGACACCACCTTCTTCGCCTACACCGTGCTGCTCGTCGGCGGTGCGGCCCGAGTGTTCGGGCCGGTCGCCGGCACCGTCATCTTCTGGTTCCTGCTCAGCTTCCTTGACCTGTTCTTCGGGCAGGCCACGGCCGGTGCCGACCCGTTGATCCCGGCCTGGTTGATGGACAGCAACCAGGCCAGCCTGATGCGCTTCATCTTCATGGGACTGGCGCTGATGCTGCTGATGGTCTACCGACCCCAGGGCATGTTCGGCGACCGAAGGGAGCTGGCGCTCGATGCCCGCTGACCGACCGACCAGCACGGGCGCCACGGCCGTGGGAGCGACGAGTGCCGGGGCGTCCGGCGGCGTGGACATCAGCGCCGCCCGTGCAGCGCTGCGCGAGGTCCCGCACGAGCCCGGTGCACCGAAGCCCGACCCGATCGTGGTCGTGGACGGCGTACGACGGACGTTCGGCGGTCTCACGGCGGTCGACGTCGAGCACGTGGAGATCCAGCGCGGCGTCATCACCGGGCTGATCGGGCCCAACGGCGCGGGCAAGACCACGTTCTTCAACCTGCTCACCGGCTTCGACCGGCCGGATGAGGGCGACTGGTCGTTCAACGGACAGAGCCTCCGCGGCGTCCCGGCCTACCGGGTCGCGCGCCGAGGCATGGTGCGGACCTTCCAGCTGACCAAGGTGCTGTCGAAGCTGACCGTCCTCGAGAACATGCGCGTGGGTGCCACCGGGCAGCGAGGGGAGAGCCTGCTGCGGGCGATGTTCGCCCCGTTCTGGCGCAGTCAGGAGAGCGGCAACACCGAGAAGGCGGACGCCCTGCTCGAGCGCTTCCTGCTGATCAAGAAGCGCGAGGACTTCGCCGGCTCTCTGTCCGGCGGTCAGCGCAAGCTGCTGGAGATGGCAAGGGCGCTGATGGCCGACCCCGAGCTGGTGATGCTCGACGAGCCGATGGCAGGCGTCAACCCGGCCCTGAAGCAGAGCCTGCTCGGGCACGTGAAGTCCCTGCGCGACGAGGGTCGCACGGTGCTGTTCGTGGAGCACGACATGGACATGGTGCGGGACATCTCGGACTGGGTCATCGTGATGGCCCAGGGGGCCGTCATCGCCGAGGGCCCTCCGGACTCCGTGATGGGCGACCAGCGCGTCATCGACGCCTACCTCGGCTCGCACCATGACCAGGACCTGGACCCGGAGACCGAGGAGCGGATCATGGCGGAGGCGCAGGCGGAGATCGACGAGTCGCACGGCCTGCGCCAGCCCACGCCGTCCGGGTCGTCGTCCGAGGGGGAGCACCGTGGCTGACAGCGAGCTCGACCCGACGACCGCAGCAGGGGCGGGCGGTGGCACGGGCGGCGCCGGCTCCGAGGAGCGTCGCAGGCATCTCGAGGCGGCCGAGGGCGCCGTGCTCCGGGCCGACGACCTGGTGGCCGGCTACCTGCCCGGTGTCAACATCCTCAACGGCGCGGATCTCTACTGCCGCGAGCACGAGCTGGTCGGCATCATCGGCCCCAACGGCGCCGGCAAGTCGACGCTCCTCAAGGCCCTGTTCGGGCTGGTCAAGGTCGGCTCGGGCACCATCCGCCTCCAGGGCGAGGACATCACGAACCGGCGGGCCGACGCGCTGGTCACCAAGGGCATCGGCTTCGTGCCCCAGACCAACAACGTGTTCCCCTCGCTCACCATCCAGGAGAACCTCGAGATGGGCGCGTTCCAGCGGCCCAAGTCGTTCCGGAAGCGGTTCGAGTTCGTCGGTGAGCTGTTCCCCGCGCTCCTCGACCGTCGCGCCCAGCGCGCCGGCTCCCTGTCCGGAGGGGAGCGGCAGATGGTGGCGATGGGACGCGCGTTGATGATGGAGCCGTCGGTGCTGCTGCTCGACGAGCCGTCGGCCGGGCTGTCCCCGGTCCTGCAGGACGAGGTGTTCGTGCAGACTCGCCGCATCAACCGGGCGGGGGTCTCGGTCATCATGGTCGAGCAGAACGCCCGCCGCTGCCTGCAGATCTGCGACCGCGGCTACGTGCTGGACCAGGGCCGCAACGCTTACACCGCCAAGGGCAAGGACCTGATGAACGACCCGAAGGTCATCGAGCTCTACCTCGGCACGCTCGCCGGCAGCAACACCTGAGACCGGGCCCGCATCGTCGCCCACACGAAGGGCCCGACCGGAATCGGTCGGGCCCTTCGTGGTGCTGCGGTGGGAACGCTGGATCAGATGACGCCGGTGACGAAGTTGAGGCTCTTCGGGAAGGCGCCCCCGGCCTCGTACTGGAAGATGCCGATGGTCGCCTTCGTCGGGCTCCCGGTCTCACCGAGGTCGCAGGGGCCCGAGACGCCCTGGTAGTCGATGTCCTCGCCCTTCTGCAGCAGCGCCGCACAGTCCTTGAAGGTCGAGCACTCGGTGCCGCCCGCGGAGACCGTGATGATGTTGGGCGCGAACGTCGTCGGGTCGTCGGTCTTCGCCTCGATGGCCGCCAGGGCGCTCAGCATCGTGGCGTCGTAGGACTCCGGGCCGTAGGTGAACTCCTTCAGCTTCGGGTCGGTCTTGACCATGACGCTCTTGAAGTCCGCCGTGAGCTCCGCGCCCGGGTACGTCGCCTTGACGCCCTTCAAGGTGCCCTTCGGGAAGTCGTCGGCGTAGTCGGCGGTGTTGCCGTCCACGAAGTAGGTCTGCACGTCCTGAGGGCCGACGTTCTTGGCGATCAGCTGCGGGATGAGCTTCTTGGTCTCGTCGAACGAGATGAGGACGATCGCGTCCGGCTTCGACGCCGCGACCTTGTTCACCTCAGCGGTGAAGTTCGTCGCGTCGGCCGAGTACAGCTGCTTGGACACGACGTTGCCGCCGCCGGACTTGATGCCCTTCTCCGTCTCCCGGGCGAGCGCCTCACCGTAGGAGTCCTGCCGCGCGAGGATGGCCACGTTGTTCTTGCCGTCCTCGATGATGAGGTTGGACAGCACCGCGCCCTGGAGCACGTCGGACGGAGCGGTACGGAAGTACAGGTTCTTGGGGTCGGTCTTCGGGTCGTCGAGCACCGTGGAGGTGTTGGCCGGAGAGAAGTGCACGACGCCGGCACCGGTGATCTTGTCGATGACGCTCAGCGACACCGAGGAGGAGGCAGCCCCGAGGACCACGTCCGCATTGGCGTCCAGCAGCTTGTCGGTCTGCGCTCCCGCGATGTCGGGGGTTCCGTCACCGGAGTCGGCCTTGACCTGGACGGCGTCCTTGCCGAGCACGCCACCTGCGGCATTGATGTCGTTGAGAGCGGCCTCGACCCCGGCGAACTCGGGCGGGCCGAGGAACGCCAGGTCACCGGTCTGCGGCAGCAGGGTGCCGATGGTGAGGGTCCCGTCGCCCTTGGCGGCCGGGGCGCTCGAGCTCGGCGCCGACGAGCTGCTGTCCTCGCTCGCGGGGTCTTCGGTGGTGCTGTCGCTGCCGCAGGCTGTCAGGGCGAGCGACGCCGTCGCGAGCACCACGGCCGTGCGCCAGGCGCGGGTTGGGCGAGTCAATTGAGCCTCCGTCATGGCAAGGGTTCGCGGCGATCCCCAAGGAGGGAGGTCACCGCGATATCTGTTGGATCAAAACTAACCGCATTGGTCGGCTTTCAGACCAATCTGTGCCGAATCGAGATGATAGTCGTTGCACATTCGTGACCTGCGCCTCTTGTCCCCGTGGGCCCACGTGCCGCTGGGGGTCGCATCGGCCGGGCGCGGTGCTACCCGGTGACACCGCCGGTGCCGTCGCCCCCCGCGACGGACGGGCCGTGCGTGACGACGCCGTCAGCGACCTGCCGCATCGGCAGGCGGAGGTCCATGGCAGTCTTCTGGATCCACCGGAACGCCTCCGGCTCGCTGAGGTCGAGCTGCTTCTGCAGCACGGCCTTGGCGCGGTCCACGGCCTTGCGGGTCTCCAGCCGCTCGCTCAGGTCGGCGACCTCCGTCTCCAGCAGCTGCACCTCGGCGAACCGGCTGACCGCCATCTCGATCGCGGGCACCAGGTCGTGCTTCCCGAAGGGCTTGACGACGTAGGCCATGGCACCGGCGTCCCGAGCCCGCTCGACCAGGTCGCGCTGGCTGAAGGCCGTGAGGATGACCACGGGTGCGATGCGCTGCTCAGCGATGCGCTGCGCTGCGGCGATGCCGTCCAGCCGGGGCATCTTCACGTCGAGCACGACGAGGTCGGGTCGGTGCTGCTCCGCGAGCTCCACGGCGGTGCGGCCGTCACCGGCCTGGCCCACGACGTCGTACCCCTCCTCGGCCAGCATCTCCGCGAGGTCCAACCGGATCAGCGCCTCGTCCTCGGCGATGACCACCCGCCGCGCGCGCTGCTGCTGCTGCTCCAGACTCACGCGGTCAGGCTATACGCGAAGGCCGCCCGCAGGGCCGCGTGGCCCCGAGGCGGTGGCTCGTCGGATACCCTGACACTCCCCGGCCGGGTTGGCGGAACGGCAGACGCTATGGTCTCAAACACCATTGTCCGAAAGGGCGTGTGGGTTCGAATCCCACACCCGGCACAGTCGAGCTACGAAGTTGTCGGCGGTCGACGACAAGATGCTGCTCATGGGGCACGTGCGAGCGGTCGAGGTGGTCGAGAGCGCCCTGCGCGACTCGGACGCAGGAGTCGGCGATGCAGAGAACGCCCGGCGACATGGCGTCGCCGTCAAGACCCTTCGCCGGTGGAGGAGGCTCTACCAACGACGCGGGCTGGCCCGCGGCCAAGCCCATCTGAACGCCCGATGCCCCCGTTGCGAAGGTGGCGGTCTGGACGAGGCGGCCTACGCTGAGCTGTTCGGGTGGTACCTCGGAGACGGGCACATCAGCCGAGGCCGTCGCGACGTCTTCGCTCTGCAGATCTACAACGACCTGAGGTATTCCTCCCTGAACGAGCATGTCATGGAGTTGATGAGGCGGGTCAAACCCTCCAGCAGGCCACACACCCGGGAGGTTCCAGGGTGCCTGGTGATCACCGTGAGCTGGAGGCACTGGCCCTGCCTGTTCCCCCAGCACGGCCCGGGACGCAAGCACGAGCGGGCCCTGGTCCTGGAGGACTGGCAGCGGGAGCTGGTCCACACGCATCCGGCCGACTTCCTGCGCGGGTTGTTCCACTCCGATGGCTGCCGGGTCAACAACTGGGCACGGCGTGTGGTCGCCGGCCAACCGAAGCGGTACGACTACCCGCGGTGGCAGTTCGTCAACCACAGCGAGGACATCCGGGCATGGTGCTGTGAGGCGTTGGACCTCGTCGACGTGCCGTGGCGGGCGTCGAGCTGGAAGACGATCTCCGTCTCAACCCGTGCGGGCGTGGCTCGACTGGACACGCTCATCGGCCCCAAGCAGTGAGATGAGGCGGGCGCCGCGATCTCAGGGCGTTCGGTGGTAGGCCGGCGCGACCTCGTTGATGGCGTCCCCCATGCGGTGGATGCGCAGGGCGTTCGTCGACCCCGGGATGCCGGGCGGCGCCCCGGCGATGATGACCACCAGGTCGCCCTCCTGGACGCGCTTGATCCGCAGCAGCGCCTCGTCGACCTGCCGCACCATCTCGTCGGTGTGCTCGACGAACTCGCCGAGGAACGTCTCCACTCCCCACGACAGCGCCAGCTGCGACCGGACCACGGGGACAGGCGTGAACGCCAGCATGGGGATCGCGCCGCGGTAGCGCGAGAGCCTCCGGGCCGAGTCGCCGCTCTGGGTGAAGGCGACGAGGTACTTCGCGCCGACCCTGTCGGCGACTTCGGCGGCCGCCTTGGCGATCACGCCGCCGCGGGTCCGGGGCTGCCAGTTGATGGCGGCCATCCGCGAGAGACCGTGGTCCTCGGTGGAGGCGATGATCCGCGCCATCGTCTGCACGGTCTCGACCGGGAACTCCCCCACGCTGGTCTCCCCGGAGAGCATCACCGCGTCCGCGCCGTCCAGCACCGCGTTGGCCACGTCGGAGGCCTCGGCGCGGGTGGGGCGCGGTGAGGAGATCATGGACTCCAGCATCTGCGTGGCCACGATGACCGGCTTCGCGTGCCGGCGAGCCACCTCGATGACCTGCTTCTGCAGGAACGGCACGTCCTCGAGAGGGCACTCCACGCCGAGGTCGCCGCGGGCCACCATGAAGCCGTCGAACGCGTCGACGATCTCCTCGATGTTGTCGATCGCCTGCGGCTTCTCGATCTTCGCGATCACCGGGAGGAACACGCCCTCCTCCCGCATGATGGCGCGCACGTCATCGGCGTCGGCGGCCGACCGGACGAACGACAGCGCGATGAAGTCGACGGTCATGTGCAGCGCCCAGCGCAGGTCCTCGACGTCCTTGTCGGACAACGCCGGCACGGACACGGCGACGCCGGGCAGGTTGATGCCCTTGTTGTTGCTGACCGGCCCGGCGACCCGCACCCTGGTGAGCACGTCGGAGCCGTCGACCGTGAGCACCTCGAGGCGCACCCGACCGTCGTCGATCAGGATCGGGTCGCCGGTGCCCACGTCGCCCGGAAGTCCTGCGTACGTCGTCGAGCAGATGCCGGCGTCACCGGGCACGGAGCGGGTGGTGATCGTGAACTCGCTGCCCTCCTCCAGGTGCACCGGCCCGTCGGCGACCTTCCCGAGCCGGATCTTCGGGCCCTGCAGGTCCGCGAAGATGCCGACGCCGTGACCGCTGTCGTCGGCGGCCTGGCGCACCATGCGGTAGACCTTCTCGTGGTCGGCGTAGGAGCCGTGGCTGAGGTTCATCCTCGCCACGTCCATGCCGGCGTCCACCAACGCCCGGATCTTCTCGGGGGTGTTGACGGCAGGGCCGAGGGTGCAGACGATCTTTGCTCTACGCACGTCCTGACCTTACTGCTCGGTGCTCGACCGGCCTCGGGCGGCTCGGGCCCGGCGGGCCGAGGACCTGGCGACTAGACCACGAGCGGACGTTCGGTGGGGCGGATCGGGGCGTGCAGCGTGGTCGAGCCGGTGAGGTGGGCGTCGACCGCCGCTGCCGCGGCCCGCCCCTCTGCGATCGCCCAGACGATGAGCGACTGGCCGCGTCCGGCGTCACCGGCGACGAACACACCGGGCACGCTGGAGGCGTAGGTGTCGTCGCGCACGATGTTGCCCCGCCCGTCGAGCTCGACCTCGAGCTGCCCGACCACGCCGTCCTGCTGCGGACCGGTGAAACCCATCGCGAACAGCACCAGCTCCGCCGGGATCTCCCGGACCGTCCCCTCGACCTCGGTGAACTTCCCGTCGACGAGCTCCACGTCCACGAGCCGCAGCGCCCGCACGTTGCCGTCCTCGTCGCCGAGGAACTCCTGGGTGGACACGGAGTAGAGCCGCTCGCCGCCCTCCTCGTGGGCGGAGGACACCCGGAACACCATCGGGTACGTCGGCCACGGCTGGCCCGCGGGACGCTCGTCGGAGGGAGGGGGCATGATCTCCAGCTGGGTGACCGACGCAGCCCCCTGACGGTGAGAGGTCCCCAGGCAGTCCGCACCGGTGTCCCCGCCGCCGATGATCACCACGTGCTTCCCGGTCGCCACGATCTGGTCCTCGACGTGCTGGCCGAGGGCCACCCGGTTCGACTGCGGCAGGAACTCCATCGCCTGGTGGATGCCGCGCAGGTCCCGGCCCGTGATCGGCAGGTCGCGTGGGACGGTCGCGCCGATGGCCAGGACCACGGCGTCGAAGCGCGCCACGAGCTGGTCGCCGGTCACCGCGGCGCCGACCTCGACCCCGCAGCGGAAGACGGTGCCCTCGCGTCGCATCTGGTCGAGACGACGCTCGAGGTACTTCTTCTCCATCTTGAACTCGGGGATGCCGTAGCGGAGCAGGCCGCCCGGCTCGTCGGCACGCTCGTAGACAGCAACGGTGTGCCCGGCGCGGGTGAGCTGCTGCGCCGCCGCCAGGCCGGCTGGGCCGGAGCCGACCACCGCCACCGTCTTCCCGGTGAGCCACTCCGGTGGCTGCGGCCGGACCGCGCCGGAGTCCCAGGCCCGGTCGGCGATGGTCACCTCGACGTTCTTGATGGTCACGGCATCCTGGTTGATGCCGAGCACGCACGCGGCCTCGCACGGCGCCGGGCACAGCCGCCCGGTGAACTCGGGGAAGTTGTTGGTGGCGTGCAGCCGCTCGATCGCGTCGTCCCAGTCCTCGCGCCAGACGAGGTCGTTCCACTCCGGGATCAGGTTGCCCAGCGGACAGCCCTGGTGGCAGAACGGGATGCCGCAGTCCATGCACCGGCCCGCCTGATCGGTGATGATCGGCAGCAGGGCCCGTCCCGCACCACCGGGGTACACCTCGTTCCAGTCGTGCACCCGCTCCTCGACCGGGCGGCGCTCGGCGACCTCCCGCGGCGTCCGCAGGAAGCCCTTGGGGTCAGCCATGCAGCGCCTCCATCATCCGGGTCGCGGTCTCGTCCTCGCTCAGGCCCTCGTCCTCGGCCTTCTCCTTGGCGGCCAGGACCAGCTTGTAGTCGGTGGGCATCACCTCGGTGAACCGGTGGACGGCGGTCCCCCAGTCCTCGAGCAGCGCGACGGCCACCGGCGAGCCCGTCTCGTCCGCGTGCCGGCGGACCAGGGCCTCCAGCTCCACAGCGGCGTCGCCGTCGACCGGAGCGAGGTCGACCATCTCCTTGTTCACACGCCGCTCGTCGAGGTCGAGCAGGAAGGCCACTCCACCCGACATCCCGGCGGCGAAGTTGCGCCCGGTCGGTCCGAGCACCACCACGCGGCCGCCGGTCATGTACTCGCAGCCGTGGTCCCCCACCCCCTCGACGACCGCGGTCGCCCCCGAGTTGCGGACGCAGAAGCGTTCGCCGACCTGTCCACGCAGGAAGATCTCGCCCGACGTGGCGCCGTAGCCGATCACGTTGCCGGCGATGATCTGCTCCTCCGCCGCGAAGGTGGCACTGCGCTCGGGCCGCACCACGACCCGCCCTCCGGAGAGCCCCTTGCCGACGTAGTCGTTGGCGTCGCCCTCCAGCCGCAGGCTGATGCCGGGCGGGAGGAAGGCACCGAAGGACTGCCCGGCAGAGCCGGTGAACGTGATGTCGATGGTGTTCTCGGGCAGGCCCTCGGCCCGGTAGCGCTTGGTCACCTCGTGCCCGAGGATCGTGCCCACGGTGCGGTTGACGTTGCGGATCTCCAGCTGGGCTCGCACCGGCTCCCCGCGCTCCAGCGCGTCCGCAGCAAGGGCCACCAGCTCGTTGTCCAGCGCCTTGTCCAACCCGTGGTCCTGCGCAGTCGTGTGGTGCCGGGCGGCCCCCTCCGGCAGCGCGGGCACGTGCAGGACCGGGCGGAGGTCGAGCCCCTCGGTCTTCCAGTGCCGCACCGCGTCGGAGACGTCCAGCACCTCCGCGTGGCCGACGGCTTCCTCGAGGGTCCGGAACCCGAGCTCGGCGAGCAGCTCGCGGACCTCCTCGGCGACGAACTCGAAGAAGTTGACCACGAACTCCGGCTTTCCGGCGAAGCGCTCGCGCAGCACCGGGTTCTGGGTCGCCACCCCCACGGGACAGGTGTCGAGGTGGCAGACCCGCATCATGATGCAGCCGGAGACGACCAGGGGTGCGGTGGCGAAGCCGAACTCCTCGGCGCCGAGCAGCGCGGCCACCACGACGTCGCGGCCGGTCTTCATCTGGCCGTCCGCCTGCACCACGATGCGGTCGCGCAAGCCGTTGAGCAGCAGGGTCTGCTGCGTCTCCGCGAGGCCGAGCTCCCAGGGCCCGCCGGCGTGCTTGAGCGACGTCAGGGGCGCCGCTCCCGTGCCGCCGTCGTGCCCGGAGATGAGGACGACGTCCGCGTGGGCCTTGGACACCCCGGCCGCGACCGTCCCCACGCCCACCTCCGCGACCAGCTTGACGTGCACCCGCGCGGAGGGGTTGGCGTTCTTGAGGTCGTGGATCAGCTGCGCGAGGTCCTCGATGGAGTAGATGTCGTGGTGCGGCGGCGGCGAGATCAGCCCGACGCCGGGGGTGGAGTGCCGGGTCTTGGCGACCCACGGGTAGACCTTGTGCCCGGGAAGCTGACCGCCCTCGCCGGGCTTGGCGCCCTGGGCCATCTTGATCTGCAGGTCGTCGGCGTTGGTGAGGTACTCCGAGGTGACACCGAACCGGCCGGAGGCCACCTGCTTGATCGACGAGCGGCGCTCCGGGTCGTGCAGGCGGTCGCTGTCCTCCCCTCCCTCGCCGGTGTTCGACCGGCCGCCCAGGCGGTTCATCGCGACTGCCAGGTTCTCGTGGGCCTCACCGCTGATCGAGCCGTAGGACATCGCGCCGGTGGAGAACCGCTTGACGATCGCGGAGACAGGCTCGACCTCCTCGATCGGGACCGGCTGCCGTCCCGCTTCCGCGGCGTCCTTGAACGCGAAGAGCCCGCGCAGCGTCATCAGGCGCCGGGACTGCTCGTCGACGCGCGCCGTGTACTGCTTGAAGATGTCGTAGCGGCCGGTGCGGGTGGAGTGCTGCAGCCGGAACACCGTCTCGGGGTCGAACAGGTGCGGCTCGCCGTCCCGGCGCCACTGGTACTCACCACCCACGTCGAGTGACCGGTGCGACGGCGGCAGTCCGCCGACCGGGTAGGCCTTGCGGTGCCGCAGCGCGACCTCCTGGGCGATCACCCCGAGGTCCACACCGCCGAGCTTGCTGGTGGTGCCGGTGAAGTAGCGGTCCACGAGGGACTGGGCCAGCCCCAGGGCCTCGAAGATCTGGGCGCCGGTGTAGGAGGCAACCGTGGAGACGCCCATCTTGCTCATCACCTTGAGCACGCCCTTGCCCAGCGACCGCTGCAGGTTGCGGACCGCCTGCTCCGGCTCCACGCCGACGTGGCGGGGCTCGCGCGCCAGGTCCTCCACGGTCTCCATGGCCAGGTAGGGGTTGACCGCGGAGGCGCCGTAGCCGATCAGCAGCGCGACGTGGTGCACCTCGCGCACGTCACCGGCCTCCAGCACCAGGCCCACCTGGGTGCGGGTCTTCTCCCGCACCAGGTGGTGGTGCACCGCACCGGTGAGCAGCAGGGACGGGATGGGCGCGAGCTCGGCGGTGGAGTGCCGGTCGGAGAGCACGATGATCCGCGCGCCGTCGGCGATCGCCGCCGACACCTCGGCACAGATGGCGTCCAGCCGCTCGGCGAGGGCAGCACCGCCGCCCTCGACGGGGTAGAGGCCGCGAGAGACGTGGGTGGCATAGCCCGGCAGGTCACCGTCGCGGTTGATGTGCCGGATCTTGGCCAGCTCGTCGTTGGTCGTCACCGGGAACGGCAGCACCAGCTTGCGGCAGGAGGCCGCCGTCGGCTCCAGGAGGTTCGCCTCCGGGCCGATCATCCCCGACAGCGAGGTCACCAGCTCCTCCCTGATCGCGTCCAGGGGAGGGTTGGTCACCTGCGCGAACATCTGGGAGAAGTAGTCGAACAGCAGGCGGGGACGCTCGGAGAGCGCAGCGATGGGAGTGTCGGTACCCATCGAGCCGATCGGCTCGGCTCCCAGCATCGCCATCGGAGCCAGCAGGATCCGCTTCTCCTCCTCGGTGTAGCCGAACACCTGCTGGCGTCGGGTGACCGAGGCGTGCGTGTGCACGACGTGCTCGCGGTCCGGGATGTCCTCGAACCGGATCACCCCGGCGTGCAGCCACTCGTCGTAGGGATGCTGCGCGGCGAGCTCCCCCTTGATCTCCTCGTCCTCGATGATCCGGTGCTCGTCGACGTCGACCAGGAACATCCGACCCGGCTGCAGGCGGCCCTTGCGCACCACCGTCGACGGGTCGATGTCCAGCACCCCGACCTCGGACGCGAGCACGACGAGCCCGTCGTCGGTGACCCAGTAGCGTGAGGGCCGCAGACCGTTGCGGTCGAGCACCGCGCCGACCTGGCGGCCGTCGGTGAAGACCACGCAGGCGGGACCGTCCCACGGCTCCATCATCGTGGCGTGGAACTCGTAGAACGCGCGGAGACGTCGGTCCATCTCGCCGGCGCTGCGGCCGCCGTCCCCGACGACGGTGTTCTCCCACGCCTCCGGGATCATCATCAGCACCGAGTGCGGCAGGGACCGTCCACCCAGGTGCAGCAGCTCGAGCACCTCGTCGAAGGATGCGGAGTCCGAGGCCCCCGGTGAGCACACCGGGAACAGCCGGCTGAGGTCTCCGGGCCCCCCTCGGTCGCCGCCCGTCCGGGGGCTCGCGAGCAGGTCGCTGGACAGCAGCGCCTCACGTGCACGCATCCAGTTGCGGTTGCCCATCACGGTGTTGATCTCGCCGTTGTGGGCGATGAACCGGAAGGGGTGGGACAGCGGCCAGCTCGGGAACGTGTTGGTGGAGAAACGGGAGTGCACGACCGCCACGGCGGAGGCGACCCGCTCGTCGACCAGGTCGGGGTAGAAGGTGTCGAGCTGGTCGGTGGTCAGCATGCCCTTGTAGGCGATGGTCCGTGAGGACAGCGAGGGGAAGTACACCTCGGTCTCCCTCTCCGACCGCTTGCGCAGGCAGAACGCCAGCCTCTCCAGCGCCAACCCGACCACCCGCCTGCCGGTGGGGGCCACGAACAGCTGGCTGAAGTTCGGCATCACGCTGAGCGCGGTGGCGCCGAGCAGCGCCGGGTTCACCGGCACCTCGCGCCAGCCCAGGACGGTGAGACCCTCCTCCGCGGCGATCTCCTCGATGCGGTGCCGGGTCTTGGTGGCCTCGTCGGGGTCGGCGGGCAGGAACGCGGTCCCCACGGCGTAGCCGTGCGGCGCGGGCAGCTCGAAGCCCGCCTCGCGGGCGACATCGCGGAAGAAGGCGTCGGGCACGCCGAGCAGGATCCCCGCACCGTCCCCCGAGTCCGGCTCAGCGCCCGTGGCACCGCGGTGCTCGAGGTTGCGCAGCGCGGTGATCGCCTTGGCGACGATGTCGTGGCTGGCCTGGCCGGTCAGGGTGGCGACGAACGCGACTCCGCAGGCGTCATGCTCGGAGAGTCCGTCGTAGAGCCCCTGGGGCGGCGGGAACCCGTGCATGCGGCCATCCTCCCGGTCGTCGGGCACCGGGACGCTCGAGCCGGGGGGCGCGTCGCGGGGCAGGTCGTGCACATGGTCTGCAGGGGACGACGTTGGCCCGTGCGCGCTCGAAATGCTACAGCACCCTCACCCGAGGCCCGTGCCGCCGACCAGCCCGCCGAAGAGGTAGGTCAGTGCCGTCGCGGCAGCGCCCAGGAGCATGGTCCGCGATCCGCCGTACCACCAGGGTCGGCTCGTCACCTGCGTCACCACCGCACCGCACGCGAACAGCGCCACCAGGGTCACGACGAGGCCGGGGAGCAGGCTGTCGGCTCCGACCAGGTAGGGGAGCAGCGGCAGCAGTGCCCCGAGGGCGAAGGACAGGAACGACGACACAGCGGCGACCATCGGCGACGGCAGGTCGTCGGGGTCCACACCGAGCTCCTCGCGGGCGTGGACCGAGACGGCGTTGTCGACGTCGGTGTGGATCTGGCGGGCGACCTCGGCCGCCAGGTCAGGAGCCAGCCCCTTCTCGACGTACATGTCGGCCAGCTCGCTGGCCTCTCCGGCCGGGTTGGCGAGGATCTCCCGCCGCTCCTTGTCGATCTCGCGCTGGGCGGCCTCGCTCTGGCTCGCCACCGAGTTGTACTCCCCCACGGCCATCGAGAAGGCGCCGGCGGCCAGGCCGGCGAGGCCGGCCAGCACGACGGCCGAGGAGTCGGCGTGGTGGCGGGTGCCGCCGGCGACCCCGGCGATCAGGGCCAGGTTGGAGACCAGTCCGTCCATCGCCCCGAAGACGGCCGGCCGCAGCCAGCCGCCGGTCAC
Organism: Nocardioidaceae bacterium; assembly: GCA_035634095.1. Taxonomy (GTDB): domain Bacteria; phylum Actinomycetota; class Actinomycetes; order Propionibacteriales; family Nocardioidaceae; genus Nocardioides_B. The sequence continues at coordinate 56,760 of DASQDP010000114.1, forward strand.
GTCGGGATGGTCGTGGCCGATGTCGGGGTGCCCCGCGCTCCCGGGGACGGCGTCGGCGCTCATGCCTGCGAAGTTACCCGGCGCGCCCGCCGGTTTCACCGAAGGAAAGCCTCACCTGACCTCGGCGGACTGCTCGGTCGGCTCCGGCTCGCGACCGTCGCGCCACACCGACTCCTCCCGTCCCGGGTGCCGGCGGCCGGCGACCAGGAAGTAGATCGCCGCGCCCACGAAGACCACGATCGAGGTCCAGACGTTGAGCCGCAGGCCGAGCACGTCGTCGGCCTGCACCGTGTCGATGCGGAGGTACTCGATCCATCCCCGGCCTGCGGTGTAGGCCATCACGTAGAGCGCGAACGCGCGGGCGTGCCCGAGCCGGAAGCGGCGGTCGGCCCAGACCACGAGGCCGGCGGCGCCCAGGTTCCACAGGCACTCGTAGAGGAACGTCGGGTGGAAGGTGGTGAACTGCTCGTAGCCGGGCGGCCGCTTGTCCTCGTCGGGGATCTCCAGGGCCCACGGCAGCGTGGTCGGGCGGCCGAACAGCTCCTGGTTGAACCAGTTGCCCCACCGCCCGATCGCCTGCGCCACCAGGATTCCGGGGGCCAGGGCGTCGGCCATCGGCGGCAGCTTGATGCCGGCGCGGCGGCAGGCGATCCAGGCTCCGACGCCGCCGAGGGCGATGGCGCCCCAGATCCCCAGCCCGCCCTGCCACACGTAGAGCGCCGCGACGGGGTCGCCGTCGGGCCCGAAGTAGCGCGCGGGGTCGGTGATGACGTGATAGACCCGGCCGCCCACCAGGCCGAACGGCACCGCCCAGATGGCGAGGTCGGAGACCTGCCCGCGCCGCCCCCCGCGGGCGACCCAGCGGCGCTCGCCCAGCCAGATGGCCACCGCGACGCCGAGGATGATGCACAGGGCGTAGCCGCGCAGCGGGAACGGACCGAGGTACCACACGCCCTGGCTCGGGCTGGGGATGAACAGCGCAGTCACAGACCGGGGACCTTGTCGTCGAGGATCGTCGTGATGTCGTCGGCGAGCGCCGCCGGGTCGGTGCTCTCCGGCCACACGAAGGGTGCACGCCCGCCCGGCAGCAGGCCGAGCACCTGGGTTCCGTGCGTGACGTCATAGCCGCCCGAGGCCAGCCGTCTCCCCTTCTCGATCGGTACGGCGAGCGCGGAGGCGACGCGCACGATCCGGTCCAGCCTGCCGGTCGCGCCCGTGAAGGAGGGGTCGAAGCGGTCGAGGTAGGCGCGCAGCGTCTCTTCGTCGTCCCGAGCCGGGTCCGTGGTCACGAAGACCACGTCCACCTGGGCTCGCTGGCCGGCGTCGAGCCGGACCAGGGCCGAGGCGATCCCGGCCATGACCGCCTGGCAGATGTCGGGGCAGTTCGTGTAGCCGAAGAACACCAGGGTCAGGGGCTTGCGGGCGTCGGTGGCCAGGTCCAGCGGCGCGCCGGTGGTGTCGACGAGCCGCGTGACCGGAACCCGGTAGGGACGGGGCAGCACCACGCCGTTCAACCCGTCAGTGTCCGCCGGCATGCTCACGTCCGCGACCGGCCCGGTCGCTGCCGGCGCCTGGCTCGCGCACCCGCTGACAGCCGGCAGGCCGAGCAGCAGCCCGGCGAGCGCGAGTGCGAGAGGGCGGACCGGCAAGCGCCGGAGCCCTCGGCTAGCCACGGCGGACGCCCTCGGCGAGGTCCGTGGCAAGCTCGGCGAGCGAGGCGAGACCTGCCGCCCGGTCGGCTCCCGCGTCGAGCAGCCGCCGGACGAAGGCGGAGCCGACGATCACACCGTCGGCGAAAGCCGCCACCTCGGCGGCCTGGTCGCCGCTGGACACGCCGAGACCCACGCCGACGGGTAGGTCGGTGACCTCACGCACCCGGGACACCAACGGGCCGGCCAGCCGGCTCGAGGACTCGCGCGCACCCGTCACGCCCATCACCGCGGTCGCGTAGACGAACCCCCGACAGCGGCCGGTCGTCATCGCGAGGCGCTGGTCCGTGGACGACGGCGCCACCAGGAAGATCTTGTCGAGGCCCTTCGCGTCCGCGGCGGCCTCCCACTCCTCGGCCTCGTCGGGCACCAGGTCGGGCGTGATCAGGCCGGCGCCGCCGGCGTTGGCCAGGTCGCGGGCGAACCGGTCGACGCCGTAACGCACCACCGGGTTCCAGTAGGTCATCACCACCGTCGGCACACCGGTCCCGGCGACCGCCTCGACCGTGCGGATCACGTCGGCGGTGCGGGTGCCTGCTTCCAGCGCCTGCTGGGCGGCGGCCTGGATCGTGGGCCCGTCCATCACCGGGTCGCTGTAGGGCAGGCCGACCTCGATGACGTCGCAGCCGGCGTCCACCAGGGTGCGCATCGCGTCGATGGCCCCGTCCACGTCGGGGAAGCCGGCCGGAAGGTAGCCGACCAGCGTGGCCCTGCGCTCGTTCCGGGCAGCGGCGAAGGCGGTCCCGGTGGTGCTGGTGCTGGTGGGGGCCGATCCGCTCACACCAGTGGCTCCTCGGGCGCGTTGTTGCCCGATCCCTCACCGGGGGTTCCCGCCGGGACCCCGGCCGCGTCGTCCGGCTTCGCGGCACCGAGCCCGAACCACTCGATGGCGGTGCCCATGTCCTTGTCGCCACGCCCGGAGAGGTTGACCAGGATCGTCGACCCGGGCTGCTCGCGCGCCAGCTCGAGGGCACCGGCCACCGCGTGCGCAGACTCGATGGCGGGGATGATCCCCTCGACCCGGGCGAGCAGCTGGAAGGCGTCCATCGCGGAGGCGTCGGTGACGGGCCGGTACGACGCGCGCCCGGACTCGGCGAGGTAGGCGTGCTCCGGGCCCACGCCGGGGTAGTCCAGTCCGGCGGAGATCGAGTGGGACTCGCGGGTCTGCCCGTCCTCGTCCTGCAGCACGAAGGTGCGCGCGCCGTGCAGCACTCCGAACTCGCGGGCGTAGATGGTGGCCGCGTGCCGCATCGTGTCCACCCCGTCCCCGGCCGCCTCGCAGCCCACCAGCCGCACCGACTCGTCGTCGACGAAGCCGGCGAACAGGCCGATCGCGTTGGACCCGCCGCCGACGCACGCGACCGCGGTGTCCGGCAGGGCGCCCGTGAGCTCCAGGCACTGGGCTCGTGCCTCGTCACCGATGCCGCGGCAGAAGTCGCGGACCATCGAGGGGAACGGGTGCGGGCCGGCTGCTGTGCCGAACAGGTAGGCGGTGGTGTCGACGCTGGACACCCAGTCCCTGATGGCCTCGTTGATGGCGTCCTTGAGCGTCCGGGAACCGGACCGCACCGCGACCACCTCGGCCCCCAGCAGGTGCATCCTGGCCACGTTGAGCGACTGACGCTCGGTGTCGACCTCGCCCATGTAGACGACGCAGTCCAGGCCCAGGTACGCCGCCGCCGTCGCCGCCGCCACGCCGTGCTGCCCCGCGCCGGACTCCGCGATCACCCGGGTCTTGCCCATCCGGCGGGTGAGCAGCGCCTGCCCGAGGACGTTGCGGATCTTGTGGGCACCGGTGTGGTTGAGGTCCTCGCGCTTGAGCAGGATGCGGGCGCCGGCCAGCTCCGACAGCTTTGTCGCGTCGTAGAGCGGGCTGGGTGCGCCGGCGTACTCGCGCAGCATGCGCTGGAACTCCCCGGTGAACTCCGGGTCCCCCATCGCGTCGGCCCAGGCGACGGTGAGCTCGTCGAGAGCGGCCATCAGCGCCTCGGGCATCATCCGACCCCCGAAGCGGCCGAACCGGCCGTCCTCCGAGGAGCGGGGGTGGGTGGCGGTCGTCATTCCGGTCACCTCAGCTGCGCTGTCTCAGTGCGGGGTGCGAGCCCGCAGCCACCAGGTCCGCCACCGCTGCGCGCGGGTCGTCGCCGGTCACCAGCGTCTCGCCCACCAGCACCACGTGGGCTCCCTGCTTGGCGAGCTCGAACACGTCGTGCGGTCCGCGCACCCCGGACTCGGCCACCCGGACGACGCCGTCGGGGATGCGAGGCGCGAGACGGGCGAAGGTGTCCCGGTCCACCTCCAGCGTCTTGAGGTTGCGGGCGTTGACGCCGATGAGCACCGCGCCGGCCGCCAGGGCGCGCTCCACCTCCTCCTCGTCGTGCACCTCGACCAACGGGGTCAGCCCGATGGAGCGGGCGCGCTCGACGAGCGACTCCAGCTCGCGGTCGTCGAGCGCCGCGACGATCAGCAGGGCGAGGTCCGCGCCCGCGGCACGGGCCTCCCACAGCTGGTAGGAGGTGACGATGAAGTCCTTGCGGAGCACGGGCACGTCGACCGCCGACCGCACCGCGCGCAGGTCCTCGAGGCTGCCGCCGAAACGACGGCCCTCGGTGAGGACGCTGATCGTCGCGGCGCCCCCGGACTGGTACTTCGCGGCCAGGTCGGCGGGGTCGCTGATCGGGGCGAGGGCGCCACGGCTCGGGCTGGACCGCTTGACCTCCGCGATGACGCTGACCCCACCGGCACGGAACGTCGGCATCGGGTCCAGCGACTCGGGGGCGCGCCGAGCAGCCTCCTTCAAGATGTCGAGCGGCGTGTGCTGCTCCCGCTCCGCGAGGTCCATGCGGACACCGTCGATGATCTCGTCCAGGACGGACATCAGCACCTCCCTTGGCCAGATCATGACGGAGCAGACAGACTCTAGACTCTCACGACCGCCGAGCGGCCCCGAACCCGCGCCCGGGCCCCCCGGACGCGGGCGGGGAGCGGCGTCAGGGGGCCAGCCAGGCCCCGGCGCCGGTGTTGCGCAGGACCGCGAAGCAGACCGCGACCCCGAGCACGAGCGCCGTGAGGACCAGCGGGCGTCGGGGGTCCCCGGCCCGGACCACCCCTCGCCACCGGTCGACCGTGCTGCGGCCCCACCACAGCACCAGCAGGGGCAGGCTGGTGACGAACAGGAGGTTGCTGGACGCGGCGGCGCGCAGGTCGAGGTTCGTGAGGTCGTGCGCGGCCCGCAGCCCTCCGCAGCCGGGGCAGAACGTGCCGGTCAGCAGCAGCCACGGGCAGAAGCCCCAGGTGCCGCTGCGGTGCGGGTCGCGCAGGTGCAGCAGGGCGCTGGCGCCCAGGACCGCAGCGGCCAGCAGCACCGGCCCGGTGAGGCGCCGGGCGCGGGAGGTCTCGCTCAGCCCGGTCTCGGTCAGCGCTGGGCGTTGATGGCGGACGTGTCGGAGCCCATGCCCATCTTCTGCATCACCTTGGCCACCACCAGGCCGATCGGCCACAGGATCACGCCCGCCCAGAACATCACCCAGTTGAACAGCACCAGACCGAGCCCGCCCACGGCGAAGCCCACCAGGATGATCACGACGCCGGTCCAGGCAGCAGGGGTGTTCCCGTGGTGGGCCATGTCGCTGTGCTCCTCGTGTCTGTGACGGTCCGGTGACGCGGTCGCTGCCCATGATAGGTCCGCACGGCCGGTTCAGGCCGTCGGGTCGCGCCCGTCGTCGAGGGCGTGCCACATGTCCTGCTCGGATGCGGGCCGGGTCGCCGTGCCGCCGGACGCGCGGGTGGCGGGCGCGTCGTACCGGCTTCCCATCGCGGGCCAGGTTCCGGAGGTGACCACGGCGACCGCGAGCGCGGCGAGGGTGAGCGCAGCGCCGGCGCCGCAGACGAAGTACCAGGCGGTCAGTGACGAGGCGACCGCGTCCCCCGTGCCGCCCGAGGCGAGGACCGCCTCGCCGGCGTCGGTCTGCACCCGCCCGAAGGCGGTCACCACCGCGACCAGCACGCCCGCCGAGGCGAGGGCCCCCACTGCCGCTACCGCCTGTCGGACCCTGCCGCGCAGCACCAGCACGACCCCCCAGGCGGCGAGCGCGACCAGGGCCAGGGCCACCGCGAGAGGAGCGGACGAGGATCCCCGCGCGGCCGATTCGACATCGACGCCGGCGTCCAGGCTGGAGGCGGTCGCCCACTCCTGGCCGGCGGCGACCGCAGTCAGCGCCGCGGCACCCAGTCCCACCAGGACGGTGGGCACGAAGCCGCGGCTGCGACCCTCAGCCATCGCCGAGCGGCAGCACGGTCGCGTCGAAGCAGCTCCGCTCACCGGTGTGGCAGGCGGGGCCGGACTGCTCGACCCGCACCAGGAGGGTGTCTCCGTCGCAGTCCAGACGGACCTCGTGCACGGTCTGGCCGTTCCCGGACGTCTCCCCCTTGACCCAGTACTCCTGGCGGGAGCGGCTCCAGAACGTGGTACGACGCGTGGTGAGCGTGCGACGCAGCGCCTCGTCGTCCATCCAGCCCACCATGAGCACCTCACCGGAGTCGTGCTGCTGCACCACGGCCGGGACGAGCCCCGACTCGTTGCGGTGCAGGCGCTCGGCGATGTCCGGCGACAGGGAGGTCATGGCACCCAGTATCGCGACCGGCGTCACGGGGTCAACGCACCGACTGCTGGGCGGCCCAGCTCGCGTGCAGCCGCCCGTAGACGCCGCCCTCGGCGACCAGGGACTCGTGCGTTCCTCTCTGCGCGATGCGGCCGCGGTCCACCACCACCACGTCGTCGGCGTTCTCCGCCGTGGTCATCCGGTGCGCGATCGTGACGGAGGTCCGGCCCTTGGTCAGGCGCTCCAGGGCCCGGGCGATGCGCATCTCCAGCGCCGGGTCCACGGCACTGGTGGCCTCGTCGAGCACCAGCAGGTCGGGGTCGGCCAGGTGGGCCCGCAGCAGGGCGACGAGCTGCCGCTCCCCCGCGGACAGCGACTCCCCCCGCTGCCCGACCCGGGTGTCCAGCCCTCGCGGCAGGCCGTCCAGCCAGTCCCGCAGCCCGAGCTGGTCGGCGGCTCGCAGGATGTCGTCGTCCGTGGCGTCCAGCCGGCCGTAGAGCGCGTTGGCTCGCAGCGTCGCATCGAACAGGAAACCCTCCTGCGGCACCAGGACCACCCGCTCCCGCAGGGAGGCGAACGGGACCTCGCGCAGGTCCACGCCGTCGAGCAGGACCGCCCCGGACGTGGGGTCCATCAGCCGGGTGAGCAGCTTCGCCAGTGTGGTCTTGCCGGAGCCGGTCTCGCCGACGACGGCGACCCGGGTGTTGGGAGCGATGTGCAGGTGCACGTCGTGCAGCACCGGCGCGCCGCCGGGGTAGGCGAAGCCGACGCCGTCGAAGTCGATGGTCACCGGGACGTCCGGCAGCGACGTGCCCCGCGGCCCGGGATCGACCACGTCCGCGGGCGTGTCCAGGATGCCGATCACGCGGCGCCACCCGGCGATGGCGTTCTGGGCGTCGGTGAGCACCTGCGTGCCCATCTGCACGGGCCCCACGAACAGCGTGACCAGGAAGGCGAAGGCCAGCACCCGGCCCGCGGAGATGTCCCCCGCCACGCCGAGCAGCACCCCGATGATGAGGACGCCGGCGTTCGCGAGCCCGGCGGAGACCCCGCCCAGCGAGAACGAGAAGGCGGTGAGGCCCTGGGCTCGGGTGCTGGCCGCCTGGTAGCGGTCGATCGCGGCGTCGATGCGCTGCTGGGTGCGACGCTCGATGCCGTAGGACCGCACCGTCGCCGCCCCCACCACCGGCTCGGACACCGCGCTGAGCATCACGCCGACCTGCTGGCGCACCACGCCGTACGCCGCGGAGAGCCGTCGCTGGAAGAACCGCAGGGAGGCGAACAGCGGGAGGAAGCACAGCCACACCACGAGCGTCAGCTGCCAGCTGTAGACGGCCATCACCACCGTGGCGATCGCGATCTGCCCGACGCTGACCACGGCGATGATGCCGCCGAAGATCAGGAACTGGGAGACCTGGTCGACGTCGCTGGTCACCCGCGAGACCAGGGCGCCGCGCTGCTCGGTGTTCTGGGTCAGCAGTGGCAGGTCGTGCACGTGCCGGAACGCCTTGATGCGCAGGGTGGCCAGGCCGCGCTCGGCGCTGGTGAAGAGCCGGTAGGTCATCTGGTACGACGCCAGCGCGGTGACCAGCACCGCCACGGCGGCGATCGCCGCGACCAGGCCCATGAAGCCGAGGTCCGGGCCTCCCGGCGCGTTCACCCCCTTGTCGAGCGTCTGCTGCACCGCGACGGGGACGACGATGCGGCCCAGAGTGGACAGGACGGCGAGGACCATCGTGCCGCCGAAGCCCTCCTTGAGCTCGGGCGACAGCTCGATGCCGCGGGCGATGGTGCGCAGCGGGGAGATGGTCTCGCCGGAGTCCATGCTGGTCCCGGGGCTGGTGCTGGTGCTCACGGCACCGACACCTCCGTGTCCGTGCCGCCTGGGTCCCCGGCGTCCCCGCCGGCGTCCTGCTCGTAGGCGTTGACGAGGTCGGCGTAGCCCGGGTTGCGCTCCAGCAGCTCGGCATGAGTGCCCTGGTCCGCGACCAGCCCACCCTCGAGGTAGACGACCTCGTCGGCCAGCGCGATGGTCGCCTTGCGGTAGGCCACCACGAGCACGGTGGAGCCGTTGCCCTGCTCGCGCAACGCGGCGAGGATGCGCGCCTCCACCTCCGGGTCGACGGCCGAGGTGGCGTCGTCCATGACCAGCAGCCGCGGGCGCCGGACCAGGGCCCGGGCCAGGGACAGCCGCTGGCGCTGGCCGCCGGACAGGGTGGTGCCACGCTCCCCGAGCCGGGTGTCCAGCCCCGACGGCAGGGCGGCGACGAACCCGTCGGCCTGGGCGGTGCGCAGCGCCTGCCACACCTCCTCGTCGGGTACGTCGGCCCCGAGCGTGACGTTGCCGCGCACGGTGTCGTCGAAGAGGAAGGCCGACTGCGGAACCAGTGCGACGTGCTCGGCCAGCTCTCCCGGGGCGAGGTCCCGCACGTCCTGCCCGTCGACCTGCACCTCACCGCCGTCCGCGTCGACCAGACGCAGCAGCAGGGCGGTCAGGGTGCTCTTGCCGCTCGCCGTCGCGCCCACCACGGCCACTGTCCGGCCGGGAGCCACCGAGAAGGTCAGGTCCTCGAGCAGGCGGGGACCGTCGGCGTACCGGAAGGCCAGCCCTCGTACGTCGAGCCGGACCCCTGTCTCGCGCGCGGCGAGCACCTGTTCGCCGTACCTCATCTCACCGGAGGCGTCCAAGACGCTCTGGACCCTGTCGAAGCCCACCACACTGCGCGGGAACTCACCGACCAGCCAGCCCAGCGACCGGATCGGGAAGGAGACGATGGTCAACAGGTAGGCGACGGTGACGACGTTGCCGGGGTCGGTGAGGCCTCGGTCCACCCGCACCACGCCCACGGCGAGCACCGCCAGGACGCCCAGGCTCGGCAGCGCCTCGAGCAGCGGGTCGAAGGCGGCCCGCATCCGACCGGCCTTCACGTTCACGTCCCGCAGCCGGTGCGCCTTGGTCGCGAAGCGCTCGGTCTCCTCGACCTCGCGCCCCAGGCTCTTGACCACCATCGCACCGTCGAACGACTCGTGCGCCACCTCGCTCAGCTCGGCCCGCAGCGCCTGGGCCCGGGTCATCAGCGGTGACTGGAACCGCTGGTAGACCACGTTGGCCGCGATGACGAGGGGGAACACCAGCACCCCGACCACGGCGAGCACCACGTCGGTGACGAACATCTGGCCGACGGCGATCACCATCATCGCCACCGTGCCGACCGCCATCGGCAGGGGCGCGATCGGCGCCCACGCCGCCTCCACGTCGGAGTTCGCGTTGGACAGCAGCTGGCCCGTGGGGTGCTGCTGGTGCCACGACATCGGCAGCCGGAGGTACTGCCGGGTGACCGCACGGCGGTAGTGCGCCTGCATGCGGTACTGCATGACGCCGGCACCGAGCCGTCGCGCGACGATGCCGACCGCTCGCAGGATCGCCACTGCGAGGAACAGGGCGAGGATCGCGAGCAGGCCGCCGGGGCGGGGGTCGCCGTCGGCGAACGCCGGAAGCACCACGTTGTCGGTCGCCCAGCCGAGGACCCAGGCGTCGGCGACGGTGAGGGCGCCGAACAGCAGGCTGCCCACGGTCGAGAGCGTGAAGATCCACGGCTCGCGCCTGATCGCCACGCCGAGCACCCCGAACCCGTCCCGCAGGGTGCCCCGCTCCCTGTGCGGCGGAACAGTCCCGACACCCGTGCTCACCCGCTCAGCCTACGAGCCCTGCCATCCCGGGACCGGTCGGCGGCGGCTCCGGCGTTGCGCGGCCTCTGCCTACCATCGGCCCATGAGCCCACTCGCCCGGACCGAGCGCGCCGCGCTGTGTGACACCGCCCTCGAGGTGGGCCCGGACCGGCCGACCCTCTGCGAGGGGTGGACCGTCAAGGATCTCGTCGTGCACCTGCTCGTCCGCGAGGGGAGTCCCGCCGCGGTCGGGATCCAGGTGGCCGCCCTCGCCGGTCTCACCGCCTCGGTGTCGCGCCGGGTGGGGCGGCGGGACTTCCCCGACTTGGTCGAGCGGCTGCGCGGCGGGCCTCCACGGCTGTCCCCGCTCGCGATCCCCCGGCTCGACGCCCTGGCGAACACGCTGGAGTTCTTCGTCCACCACGAGGACATCCGGCGCGCGCAGCCGGGTTGGGCGCCGCGCACCCTCGGCGCCGACGCTGACCGGCGGCTGTGGTTGCAGGTCCGGCCGCTGGGCAGGCGCCTGGTGCGCGAGGCTCCCGCCGGGGTGCGGATCGAGAACGCCGTCACGGGCTCCGTCGCGGTGCTCAGGCAGGGGGACTCGCCGGTGACCGTCCGTGGGCTGCCGGGCGAGGTGACGCTGTACCTGTTCGGGCGCACCTCGCAGGCGTCGGTCGAGCTGCTGGGGGACGCCGCCGCGGTGGCTCGCCTCGCCGACGCCTCCCTCGGCGTGTGAGCCGCCTGCTCCTACGCTGGGAGCCATGAGCACGCTCCCCTCGACAGGCCCGGCCGGGCATCGCCTGGAGCTGCTGCCCGCAGTCGACGTCGCGGGCGGCCAGGCGGTGCAGCTGGTCCAGGGGGTGGCCGGTTCCGAGAAGCGCTTCGGGGACCCGGTCGAGGCGGCCTTGAACTGGCAGCGACGCGGCGCGGAGTGGATCCACCTGGTGGACCTCGACGCCGCCTTCGGACGCGGCCACAACCGCGCCCTGCTCGCGGAGATCGTCGGCACCGTGGACATCGCGGTCGAGATGAGCGGCGGGATCCGCGACGACGAGTCGCTCGCCGCCGCGATGGCGACCGGCTGCCGGCGGGTGAACATCGGCACCGCTGCGCTCGAGCAGCCGGAGTGGTGCGCCGGCGCCATCGCGTCGTACGGCGAGCGGGTGGCCGTCGGGCTTGACGTCCGCGGCCGTACCCTCGCCGCGCGGGGCTGGACCTCGGAGGGCGGGGACCTCTTCGAGGTGCTGGCCCGGCTCGACGGCGAGGGGTGCGCCCGCTACGTGGTCACCGACGTCAACAAGGACGGCATGTTGGCGGGACCCAACCTGGACCTGCTGCGCTCGGTGTGTGCGGCGACGGACCGGCCGGTGGTCGCCTCGGGCGGGATCACCGAGCTGTCCGACCTTGCCGCGCTCCGGGAGCTCGTTCCTGACGGCGTCGAGGGGGCCATCGTGGGGACCGCGCTCTACGAGGGCCGCTTCTCCCTCGAGGACGCGCTGGCCCTCGCCAGAGGCGGCTTGTGAGCCTCGCCGTGCGGGTCATCCCGTGCCTCGACGTGGACGCGGGACGGGTGGTGAAGGGCATCAACTTCTCCGACCTGCGCGACGCCGGCGACCCTGTGGAGCTGGCCACGGTGTACGACGCGGAAGGCGCCGACGAGCTCACCTTCCTGGACATCTCGGCGTCCCACCAGGGCCGTGCGACCACCATGGGGATCGTGTCGGCCACCGCAGAGCGGGTGTTCATCCCGCTCACCGTCGGAGGCGGCATCAGCGACGTCGCGCACGTGGATGCCCTGCTCCGCGCAGGTGCCGACAAGGTCGCGGTCAACACCGCCGCGATCCGCCGGCCGGAGCTGGTCTCCGAGATCGCGGACCGCTTCGGCAACCAGGTGCTGGTGCTCTCGGTGGACGCCCGGCGTGCTGCCCCGGGGGCGGCCACCGACAGCGGCTTCGAGGTCACCACGCACGGCGGCCGGCGCAGTGCCGGGTTGGACGCGGTGGAGTGGGCTCGACGCGCCGCCGAGCTGGGGGCCGGGGAGATCCTGCTCAACGCCATGGACGCCGACGGCACCCAGGACGGCTTCGACCTCGACCTGATCCGGCTGGTGCGAGCTGAGGTGTCCATTCCGGTGATCGCCTCCGGCGGCGCGGGCCACCTGGACCACTTCGCGCCCGCGGTGGACGCCGGCGCGGACGCCGTACTGGCTGCCACGGTGTTCCACTTCGGGACGCTGCGCATCGCCGACGTCAAGGCGTCGCTGGCGGACGCCGGTCACCCCGTGCGGTGAGCTCAGGCGATGAGGGCGACGTCGGCGTAGTGGAGATCGAGTCGAGGTCGCGCCGGTGGTGCCGTGGCTCGGGGTGCGGTCAGCGGTGGTGGTCGGCTGCGGTAGTGGTGGCCGGTGGGGGTGGTGGTCCCGATGGCGTGGTCGTGACCGCCGTGGGGGTCGGGTCTGGCGCTCCAGCCTGGGGCCTCTTTGGCGTGGTTGCAGGCTTCGCAGAGGCTCTGGCTGTTGGTGGCGGTGGTGGGTCCGCCGTCGGTGTGGCGCTGCGGGTGGTCGATGTGGCGGATGGGGGCGTCGCACCAGGGGGTGCGGCAGTGCTGGTCGCGTAGCCCGATGAGCTTGCGTAGGCCGCCGGTGAAGTGGCGGCGGGTGGTGTCCATGGCGACCAGGGTGGTGTGGTCGGGGGCGGTGTAGAGGCGGCGCAGGAAGACCCGGGTCTCCTCGTCCAGGCCGGCGTCCTGGTCCGGGCAGCCGGTGCCGGCGCCGCCGCCGGCGAGCCATTGTCTGGCCAGGGGTGCGGGGACGGGTCCGTAGCCGGGGACGTGGGCGGGTGTGGGGTCGCCGTGCAGGAGTGCGCTGTCGGTCATCACGAGGTTCACCTCCACCGGCACTGCGGTGGCGGTGGCCTGTCCGGTGACGCGCTCCACCAGGGTGTCGGCCATGATCTGGCCGCGGGTGCGCGCGTCGCCGGCGCAGCGAAGAGTGTCGGCGTGGCGGGTGAGGGCGGCGTAGACCGCGACGCCTCCGCGGACGGGCAGCAGGCCGGTCAGGTGGGTCATCGTGTCGGGGGCGGGCCGCAGGGTGACGGTGCGCTCGGACTCGGCCTTGGCGGCGCGGCGGGTGAACGCGTACGGGTCGAGCCGGTAGGCGACCCGGCGGGCCGCGGCCTGGGTCGCGCGGTCGCCAAGGGCCTCCAGGCCGCCGGGGATGGCGGCGACCTCGGCGTCCACGGTGGCCCGGTCGGCGCGGGAGAGGCAGGCGGTCTCCCGGGCCAGGATGGTGGCCCGCCACTCGGTGATCCGCCCCCGCGACAGCGCGTCGGCGGTGTACGGCATCTCGACGAGGGCGTGAGCGAGGCCCAGGTGCTGCTGCCCGCGGTGCGGGGACTCCCGGCGGGCCAGCGCGACCTGGGCGGCGACCCCGAGCCCGACCCGTCGGGCCGGCACCCCGGCAGCCTCCTGAGCCGCCCGCTGCGAAGCCGCGAACTCCACCGTCACCCGCGCCTGGACGCCCGCGGCGGCACACTTCAGCTCCTCGAGCACCCGCAGCAGGTCCACCCGGTCCGTGTCGTCACTCGCTGAGACACTGCTCAGACTTGCCACCAGGCCACGCAGCACCGCCGTGTCGCATGGCGGGGTGCGGTGAGCAGCGGTCATGGGACGATTGTATTCGAACACGTGTTCGTAGACAAGGCCCTCAGCTTCGACCTGCTGGACGCCGACGACAGTTGTGCACCCGGCGAGGGCGGGTGAGCCAAGGCCGGACTCCCTCTCGGACCGGCTGCCGACGTTCGGCCGCGCAAGGCAACGATGTGCGGGGCCGCACCCGGTGCGGCCACAGCGCTCCGGGCAGCTGAGCGCGCGAGCGCGCCAGTGTCCGCGGGTGCGGGTACAACAGGTGCCATGGATCTCACCCGCCAGCAGGTGCTCGCCTACCGGGTGCACGCCCACCAGCTCGACCGCACCGGAGACCACCCGGTGACCGACGCGGACGTGCTCGACCTCGGCATCCAGGACACCGGCACCGACGGGGCCCTGTGGTCGCTGGCCAACCGCGGCGTGCGGGTGCCGGACGAGGGCTGGCCCGAAGAGCTGGTGCTGGTGTGGACCCTGCGCGGCGCGCCGCATGCCTATCGTCGCACCGACCTTCCGGCGGTCGCCCGCGCCACCTCACCGCTGTCCGAGGCCGACGCCGCGAAGCGAGTCTTCGACGCGGCGAAGCCGTTGCGAGCAGCCGGCCTCCCCGTCCTCGAGGCTCTCGAGACCGTCGCCGCGACCATGCGCGACATCGTGGTCGAGCCCACCGCCAAGGGCGAGATGTCGGCGGCGCTCACCGCCCGCCTCGACGAGCCGCACCTCCGCTTCTGCCGGCCCTGCGACGCCGTCCACGTCCACGAGCTGCCGTTCCGGCTCGCCGCGCTGCAGGCGGGTCTGGAGCTCACCCCGGGCACCTCTCCCCCGGTCCTGCGGCGCATCGGCGGCTGGCAGGGGCCGGCCGACCGAGCGCCCGCCCGGCTGGACCCGCTCCGCGCCTTCCTGCACCTCAACGGGCCGGCCGCACCCCAGGTGGTGGCGGCCTACCTCGACGCGCCGGTCACGGACGTCCGCGCGCACTGGCCGGACGACGCGGCGGAGGTCGCCGTGGCAGGGGAACGGCGGTGGGCGCTGGCCGACGACCTCCCTGCCCTCCGAGCAGCGTCCCAGCTCGACGGGCCGGTGCGACTGCTCGCGCCGTTCGACCCGCTGCTGCAGACCAAGGACCGCGAGCTGCTGGTCCCCGTGGAGGCGCACCGCAAGCGGCTCTGGGTCGCCCTCGGCAGGCCCGGAGCGGTGCTGAGCGGGCACGAGGTCGTCGGCACGTGGCGGCCACGGGCGTCGGGTCGCCGGCTCCGTCTGGAGGTCGACCGCTGGGCGGACCTGCCCGAGAGGCCCTTCATCGAGCAGGCGGAGCTGCTCGCGGCGTCCCGGGGCCTGACCTTCGCGGGCTCTAGCGGCGGCGCGGGACCAGCAGCGTCAGCAGCACCGGGAACACGAGCACCAAGAGCACCACGGCGGCCAGCCGGGCCTGCCAGTCCGGGCGCAGCACCCACACCAGCACGTTGAGCGCCACCAGCGCCGCGACGAGCACCGAGGTCTGCCGCCGGCGGCGGCGCGCGAGGGTCCCGTCGGCGCGGCCGACCCTGGGCCGCCGGGACAGTCCAGGCGCCGCTCGGCGCAGCGACCGGGCGCGCGTCGTACGCCGCTCCCGGCGCTCCGCCTGCGCAGCCCGGGCGGACGCCTTGAGCCCGGCCTCGTGCTCACGCGCCGCGCGGCGACGGGCCCGCTCCTTGCTCATCGACCGCTCATCGCCCGGAGAGCGAACGCACCCAGTTGCGCAACAGCGCCGCCCCGGCGTCTCCCGACTTCTCCGGATGGAACTGGGTCGCGCTCAGCGGACCGTTCTCCACGGCCGCCACGAACCGGTCACCGCCGTGCGAGGCCCAGGTCACCAGCGGCGGTGCGGTGCGCCCCTTGGTGACCAGCTCCCAGGTGCGCACGCCGTACGAGTGCACGAAGTAGAACCGCTCCTGCTCCACCCCGTCGAACAGCCTCGTCCCGGCGGGGGCCTCCACCAAGTTCCACCCCATGTGGGGTACGACGGGCGCCTGCAGCCGCTCCACGAGCCCAGGCCACTCGTCGAGCCCCTCGGTGTGCTCGCCGTGCTCCGCGCCGTGCCCGAACAGGACCTGCATCCCCACGCAGATCCCGAGCACCGGCCGACCGCCCGCCAGCCGCCGGCCGATCACCTCGTGACCCCGAACCGCGCGGATGCCCTCGACGCAGGCACGGAACGCGCCCACCCCCGGCACCACCAGCCCGTCGGCGTCCATCGCCGCGGCACGGTCAGCGGTCAGCGTGACGGTGGCTCCGGCGCGCTCCAGGGCCCGCACGGCCGACCGGGTGTTGCCGGACCCGTAGTCGAGGACAACGACCTGCGGCGCCGGTGCCGCGCCGGCCTCAGCCACCGAGCGACCCCTTCGTGCTGGGCACCCCCGACTCGCGCGGGTCGAACGCGACCGCGTCGCGAAGGGCCCGGGCGACAGACTTGAACTGCGCCTCGACGAGGTGGTGCGGGTCGCGCCCGGACAGCACGCGCACGTGCAGGGCGACCTGGGCCCGGAAGGCGAGGGTCTCGAAGACGTGCCGGGTCAGGGATCCGAGGTACCCGACGCTTCCGGTCACGCCCGCTCCCCCGCCGATGGTGACGAAGGCCTGGGCATCGGGTTCGCCGGTGTGCACGCAGTACGGCCGTCCCGAGACGTCCACCGCGCACTGCACCAGCGCCTCGTCGAGCGGCACCAGCGAGTCGCCGAACCGACGGATCCCGGACTTGTCCCCGAGAGCCTCGCGCAGCGCGTCGCCGAGCACGATCGCGGTGTCCTCGACGGTGTGATGGGCGTCGATGTGGGTGTCGCCGTCGGCGTGCACCGTCAGGTCGATGAGCGAGTGCCGGGAGAAGGCCGTGAGCATGTGGTCGTAGAAGCCCACGCCCGTGGAGATGTCGTTGCGGCCGCTCCCGTCCAGGTCGAGCTCGACGAGGACCTTCGACTCCCTGGTGGCGCGCTCGATCCGTGCCGTCCTGCTCATCAGCGCATCGCTCCCTCTGCTCGGGGTGCCCCGGTGGTGGCAGTGCGCAGCACGTCGGTCAGGGCCTCCCGGAAGCATGACATCTCCTCGGGCGTGCCGATGGACACCCGCAGCCAGCCGTCCGGCCCGGTCGCCCGGACCAGCACACCGCGGTCCACCAAGCCCTGCCAGACCGCCTGCCGGTCCTCCAGCACGCCGAAGAGCGCGAAGTTCGCGTCGCTGTCGGCGACCCGCAGCCCCTGCTGCCGCAGCCACGCCACCGTGCGGTCGCGCTCGGCGCGCAGGTCGTCGACGCGCGCCAGCAGCTCGTCGGCGTGCCGCAGGGCCACCCGGGCCACAGCCTGGGTCACCGCGGAGAGGTGGTACGGGAGCCGCACCACCCGCAGCGCGTCGGTGAGCTCTCGCGACGCCGCGAGGTACCCGAGCCGGGCACCGGCGAGCGCGAAGGCCTTGCTCATCGTGCGGCTGACGGCCAGGTTCGGGGTCCGTGGCAGCAGCTCCAGCGCGCTGGGCGTGCCGGTGCGGCGGAACTCGCCGTAGGCTTCGTCCACCACCACCACCCCTCCGACGTCCTGCACGGCCGCGCACAGGGCCGTCACCGTCTCCTGCGGCAGCGCGGTGCCCGTCGGGTTGTTCGGTGACGGCAGCAGCACGACGCTGGGCCGGTGCTCGGCGACCACGGCCAGCGCGTGCTGCA
>DASQDP010000115.1:0-16197 GCA_035634095.1 Nocardioidaceae bacterium
AACACCTACAAGTGGGTCAACGCCCAGGGCGAGACCAAGCTGGTGAAGTACCACTGGCTGCCGCGCCAGGGAGTGAAGTCGCTCACCGAGCAGGACGCCGCGAACATCCAGGCGCTCGACCTCGGGCACGCCTCGAAGGACCTCTATGAGGCGATCGAGGCCGGGGACTACCCGCAGTGGGACCTGGTCGTGCAGATGATGGACGACCACGACCACCCGGAGCTCGACTTCGACCCCCTCGACGACACCAAGCTGTGGCCCGAGGAGGTCTTCGAGCCGAAGAAGGTCGGCACGATGACGCTGAACCGCAACGTCACCGACCACCACAACGAGAACGAGCAGATCGCGTTCGGCACCGGCGTGCTCGTCGACGGACTGGACTTCTCCGACGACAAGATGCTGGTGGGTCGCACGTTCAGCTACAGCGACACCCAGCGCTATCGCGTCGGGCCGAACTACCTGCAGCTGCCGGTGAACTCCGCCAAGAACGCGACCGTGGCCACCAACCAGCGCGGCGGCCAGATGTCGTACGGCGTCGACCTCGGTGAGGGCCAGAACCCGCACGTGAACTACGAGCCGTCGATCACCGGGGGCCTGCGCGAGGCGCGGTACCCCACCCACGACGAGCAGGGCCCCGAGATCACCGGGCGCCTGACCCGCAAGCGGATCCCGCGCACCAACGACTACAAGCAGGCCGGTGAGCGGTTCCGGCTGATGGAGGACTGGGAGCGCGACGACCTGGTCGACAACTTCGTCACGCTGATCTCCCAGGCGGCGCGGGAGGTCCAGGAGCGGATGGTCTGGCACTTCCTGCTCGTCGAGGACGAGCTCGGCCTGCGCGTCGGCGAGGGCCTCGGCATCTCGCCCGACGACGTGCGGCACCTGGAGCCGCTGGCCAGCCAGACGCTGTCCGACGAGGAGCTGGAGCGGGTCAGCAACCTCGGCAAGAACGGGCCCCGCAACGTCGAGGGGCTGACCATGACGCACTGCGTGCCCAACGAGCACGTGGTGGTCGAGCGCTGAGTGCGCGGACGGCGCCCCAGCGCTTCTAGGCGCGCCAGGTGAGGGTGGAGCCCAGCTCGTCGTCGTCGACAGGGTCGTCGACGTCGGTGATGACGGGCAGCTCCGCCGTCTCCGGGTCGCCGGTCATCGCCTCCTCGGGCCGGGCCTTGAGCACGGTGTCGATGTAGGAGCGGGCCGCCTCCACGGTGTGCACGGGCCTGCCGGCCCGCTCCGAGAGGAACCACCGGTGCTCGAGGATCTCGTGGAACACCTCGGCGGGCTGCAGCTTGCCGCGCAGCTCCGGCGGCACCATCACGGTGACCGGCTCGTAGACGTTCGTCAGCCAGCGGTGCGCCACGATCGAGCGGCTCTCGCCGCCCAGGTCGTGGTGCGCGGTGAACGACGCCACGTCGTTGAGCAGCCGGCGGGCCTGGTTGTCCTCCACGTCCAGGCCGGTCAGCCGCTGCAGCTCTCGGGCGTGGTGGTTCGCCTCGACGACCTTGGGCTGCACCCTGATCGTGGCGCCGTCCCAGTCGGTGACGATGTCGAGCTCGTCGACGTCGAAGCCGAGGTCGTGCAGGCGGTTGACGCGCGTCTCGATGCGCCAGATCTCGTCGGTCGTGAACTCCTCGGTGTCGGTCAGCTCGGCCCAGAGCCCGTCGTACCTCTCCTGCAGGCGCTCGACGATGGCGTCCGCCTCCACGCTCTCGCTGAGCAGCCGGCCCGCCTGCAGGTCCAGCAGCTCCCCGTAGATGTTGGTCAGAGCCACGTCGAGGTCGTGCATCCGCTGACCGGGGCTGAGCGTCTCGTGCAGCTCGCCGGTCTCCGCGTCCACGAGGTACGCCGCGAACTGGCCGGCGCTGCGACGGAAGAGCACGTTGGACAACGAGACGTCGCCCCAGAAGAACCCGGCGAGGTGCAGCCGGACCAGCAGCAGGACGAGGGCGTCGAGGATCTTGGGCAGGCTGTCCTGTGGCAGGCCGTGGCTGAACAGCGAGCGGTACGGCAGGGAGTGCTCGAGGTGCTGGGTGACCAGGGCCGTCTCGATGTCCTGGCCGCCACGGTCGACGCGGCCGCTGACGACCCCGACCGGCTCGACCGTCGGCAGGCCGATCCGCTGCAGGTCGCGCAGCAGGCGGTACTCGCGGTTGGCCATGTGCTCGCGGGTCTGCTTCACGGCGTAGACCTCGTGGCCGAGCCGCACGATGCGCACGATGTGCCGGGAGATGCCGCGCGGCAGCGGCACCACGACGTCGTCGCCCCACTCGTCCAGCGACAGGTGCCAGGGAAGCGTGACCAACGCCGGGTTGGGTCTCGTCGCGACCATGCGCAGCACCATGGGTGCAGCGTAGACCCGCCTCCGGCGACGCCGTCGGGCAGACGAGAGCCGGCCCGGTGAGGCCCTGTTCAGAGCGCCTCGCCGGACCGGCCTGGTGGAGCGGGCCTACTTCTTGAAGGCGTCCTTGACCTTCTCGCCGGCGTCCTTGAGGTCCGCCTTGCTCTGGTCGTTCTTGCCCTCGGCCTGCAGGCTCTTGTTGTCCGTGGCGTCGCCGAGGGTCTCCTTGGCCTTGCCGAGCAGACCCTCGCCCTTGTTGGCGATCTTGTCGTCGCTACCCATGTCGTCCTCCTCGTTGCGCGTTGCGTTGCACTTGTCCTACCCGCCCGCCGGGCAAACGATGCGTGTGTCGGGTCCCGGGCCGGTCCGCACGCGTTCCTCTAGCATGGGCGCGCGCCGCTTTAGCTCAGCTGGTAGAGCACTCGCCTTGTAAGCGAAAGGTCGTCAGTTCGAACCTGACAAGCGGCTCCAGGCCACCCGCGGCGAGGGTCAGCGGACCCGCTCGGCCACGAACTCCATCCGCGGCTCGGCCATCAGGTCCTGCGCGGCCACGATCCGCATCTCCCGCTCCCCAGCGGCCTCGGTGGCCTCCACGACGGCGAACACCGACGAGGTGGTGCGGGCCAGCACCACGTCGAGCCCCGCGGTGCCGTGGTCGAGGAGGTTGGCCAGGAACACCGCGGCGGTGAGGTCGCCGGCGCCCGGTGGGCTCACCGACAGCCGCGGCGTACGAGTGCGCCACGCGCCGTCGGGGGAGGCGAGCACCAGGTCGAGCCGGTCCTCGGGGGTGTCCTCGACGATCACGCTCGTGACCAGCACGACGGCGGGACCGGTCGCACGCACCCGGTCGATGGCCGCCAGCAGGTCGTCCAGGGTCCGCGTCTCCGCGCCTGCGAGGAAGTCGAGCTCGAAGTGGTTCGGGGTGACCACGTCCGCGGCCGGCACCACCCGGTCCCGCATGAACTCCGGGATGCCCGGCCGGACGAACATGCCGCGCCCGACGTCACCCATGACCGGGTCGCAGCAGTACACCGCCTGTGGGTTGTGCCGCTTCACCATCGCCACCGCGTCGAGGATCACCGCCCCCATGTCCTCGGCGCCCTGGTAGCCCGAGAGCACCGCCTCGCAGCGGTCCATCGCGCCACGGTCCTCGACGCCGGCGATCACCTCGGCGACGTCGGCGGCCGGCAGCAGCGGTCCGCGCCAGGCGCCGTACCCGGTGTGGTTGGAGAAGTGCACGGTCATCACCGGCCACACCTCCTGGCCCAGGCGCTGCAGCGGGAACAGCGCGGCGCTGTTGCCCGCGTGGCCGTAGGCGACGAGCGACTGGATCGACAGGATGCTCACGGAGACTGGTCTACCAGGGGCGGGCGGGGTCAGGCGACCTGCAGCGACCGCTTCGCCAGGCCCAGCCAGAAGCCGTCGATCACCTGGTCGCCGGGTGCCTCGGGGTCCGAGGCAGCGCCCAGGGTGACGAACAGCGGGGTGAAGTGCTCCACCGTCGGGTGCGCGTAGGGCATGCCCGGCGCGCGCGAGCGGTACGCCGCCAGCTCGGCGACGTCACCGCGGGAGAGGGCGTCGGCGGCCCAGGCGTCGAAGTCGGCTGACCACCCGGGGGCGGTCGCCTCGACGCGCCAGTCGGAGAGGAACGGCAGCCCGTGGGTGAGGAAGCCGGACCCGATCACCAGCACGCCCTCGTCCCGAAGAGGCCGTAGTCGGCGACCCAGCTCCATCAGTCGGTCGGGGTCGTCGGTGGGCAGCGACAGCTGCAGCACGGGGATGTCGCCGTCGGGGTACATCACCTTCAGCGGCACCCAGGCCCCGTGGTCCAGGCCGCGGGTCGGGTGCTGGTGGACAGGCTCGGTGTCCGGCATCATCGCCGCGACCCGGCGCGCCAGGGCGCTCGCGTCCGGCGTCGCGTACGTCATGTCGTAGTAGCGCTGCGCGAAGCCACCGAAGTCGTAGACGAGGGGGGTCCCCGCAGCGGCCGCGGACAGAGTCACCGGCGCGGACTCCCAGTGCGCGGAGACCATCAGGATGGCCCGCGGGCGCGGCAGGCTCCGTGCCCAGGCGGCGAGCTGGCCGCTCCACAGCGGGTCGTCGAGCAGCGGCGGCGCGCCGTGCCCGAGATACAGGG
Organism: Nocardioidaceae bacterium; assembly: GCA_035634095.1. Taxonomy (GTDB): domain Bacteria; phylum Actinomycetota; class Actinomycetes; order Propionibacteriales; family Nocardioidaceae; genus Nocardioides_B. The sequence continues at coordinate 4,476 of DASQDP010000115.1, forward strand.
CAGGCATCCGCGCAGCGCCGTCCCCGGTCGTCCTGAGTCCGGTGCTCCCGATCATGCCCCCAACGTACGGGCATATTGTTGAAGGTTCAAGTTTAGGCGCCTACGCTGGGGGCATGACGCGCTGGCTGGACGACGACGAGCAACGGGCCTGGCTGCGTCTGGCCGGGGTGATGTTCCGGCTGTCCCCGGCACTGGACTCCCAGCTCCAGCGCGACTCCGACCTGACGCACTTCGACTACCTGTGCCTGGCCGTGCTCTCGGAGCGGGCCGACCGCACCATGCGGATGAGCGACCTCGCCGCTCGTGCCGGCGCGAGCCTGTCGCGCCTCTCCCACGTCGTCACCAAGCTGGAGAAGCGGGGCTGGGTGTCCCGGACGCCGTCGCCGCAGAGCCGCCGGGTGACCTTGGTCAGGTTGACCGAGCACGGGTGGCAGGTGCTCGCGGACGCCGCCCCGGGACACGTGGAGACGGTGCGCGCCCTGGTCTTCGACGGTCTCACGCCGCAGGACGTCGAGGCCCTGGAGCGGATCGCGGGGCACATCGTGGACCGGCTGGACGGGTCCTCGATGGACACGGCGGACTGACGGAGCCGCCCCCATAACCGTGCGTAAGTCTATCGAGATCATCTACAATTCGGGCCATGGTGCGCACACTCCCCGGCTCCTCCCAGGCGACCCGTGGCGGCCGCCTCCCCGACTTCGTGCTCGTCGGCGCGCCCAAGGCCGGTACGACGGCCCTGCACGCCGCCCTTGCGCTGCACCCGGAGCTGTTCCTCAGCCCGGTCAAGGAGCCGAAGTACTACCTGTGCGGGGACTCGCCGCCGCCGGCGTACCGCGGGCCCGGTGACGCGCACAGCAACCAGGAGTGGATCTGGCAGCGGCAGCGCTACCTCGACCTGTTCTCGGCGGCGGGCGACGACCAGCGCGCCGGCGAGAGCACGCCGTTCTACCTCTACCACCGCGACGCGCGCCGTCGTATCGCGGCCGACCTGCCGAACGCCAAGCTGGTGGCGGTGCTCCGCGACCCGGTGGACCGCGCCTACTCCAACTGGATGCACCTGTGGGCGGACGGGCTCGAGCCCTGCGCAGACGTGGTGAGGGCCTGCGACCACGAGCCAGTGCGCGTCGACGAGGGGTGGGCGCCGTTCTGGCACTACCGGGGCCTGGGCATGTACGGCCGGCAGCTCGCCGACCTCTTCGAGCACTTCCCGCGCGAGCAGGTGCTCGTGCTGCGCTACCGAGCTCTGGTCGACGACCCCCGCACCGCCCTGAACCGGGTCTGCCGGTTCCTCGGGGTCGCCGAGGACGTCGTCACCGAGATCCCCTCCGGCAACTCCAAGCCGTTCGTGCTGCCCAGTGCACGCACCCGGCTGCTGGGTCCGGTGGTCCGCGCCGGAGCGGCCGCCGGGCAGTTCCTCCCGCCTCAGGCGTGGCGGGCGGTGAGCAGGCCGATCGTCGGCCAGCTCCACCAGCGTGGCAACCCGGCGCGGCCCCGGCTGACGCCCGAGCAGGGAGAGATCCTGCGCCGGCCGTTCCTGGAGGACATCGCCCTGCTCGAGCAGGTCACCGGCGAGTCGTACGACGACTGGCGCGTGCACCGCGCCGGCGACTCGTTCCACACCCGGTCCGCGCAGCGTGCGTCGCGGTAGTCACGCAGCCGGCACGAGCGCCGCGAGCCGAGCGGATCCGGTCGGCCGCGCTCAGCCGGTCAGGCGCTGACGCTGGTCAGCAGGTCGTGCGCTCCGTCGGGCCGGGCGGCCTCGAAGTAGAACCGGGTGCCGCCGTCGGGCAACGGGACGGCGGCGACGTAGCGCAGGGCGCCGTCGCTGTGCGGTGACCTCAGCACCGGGCCCTCCTCGGCCACGAGCGTCCGGCCGTCGCCGGACCGGGCCACCCCGGTGGCCTCGTGCCAGTTGTCCTCGGCACGCGCGCGTCCGTCGTACAGCACCACCAGGGGGGACTCCGAGAGGACGGCGGTGACCCGGGTGCCGCGCTGGTCCCAGGAGCCGTCGGTCGGCGAGAGCACGGTGCCGTGCCACTGCCAGGTCAGGCCGTCGGTGCTGGTTGCGTACGCCGTGGTCATCCGGTCCTCGTGCCCGGGCTCGGTCAGCGGGTGCACGCACACCCACATCCGCCACCCGGTGTGGTCCACGAGGATCACGGGGTCCTTGACGGCGTACTCGGGTGTCCCGGGCAGGACCACCGTCCGGACGCCGTCCTCGAGACCGGCCGGCTCGTCGGCGTCGATCGCCTCGATCCACCAGTGCTTGGAGCCCGGCGTCGCGCAGGAGACGTAGAGCCGCCAGCCGCCGTCCGGACGCCGCACGAGCACGGGCCGCTCGAAGGACTCCGCCCGGAACTCGTCGCGCCGCACCTCGGCGACCGTGACGAAGTGCTCGCCGTCCTCGGAGCGAGCCACCACGACGGAGACGCCGCGGCCCTCGACCAGCGGGCGCCGCACCCGGTAGGTCAGCCAGTACACGCCGTCGACGAGGACGGCGCTGGCAGCGCCGGACCAGTTGCCCGGCGCGCTGCCGGGGGCAGGGACCACCACGGTCGCGCCGTCGAAGGAGGGGAGGGCCAGCGTCTGCGTCATGTCGTAAATACTACTAAACGAGTCGACAAACCAAAGCAAAATCTCATGGAGTGGGGCGACCGTCAGGGCAGCCGCCACTCGACCGGCGCGCCGCCCTGCTCCTCGAGCAGGCTGTTGACCCGGCTGAAGGGCCGGGACCCGAAGAAGCCCCGCGACGCAGACAGCGGGCTCGGGTGCACCGAGTCCACCCACGGCACGTCCCCCAGCACCGGTTTCAGGCCCTGCGCGTCACGCCCCCACAAGACGGCGGCCAGCGGACCGCCCCGCCGGGCCAGCACCTCGATCGCGCGCTCCGTGACGGCCTCCCAGCCCCGGCCACGGTGCGACGCCGGCGCTCCGGGTGCGACGGTGAGCACCCGGTTGAGCAGCATGACCCCCTGCTCCGCCCACGGGGTGAGGTCACCGTCGGTGGGCGGCGGGCAGTCGAGGTCGGTGCTCAGCTCGCGGAAGATGTTGGCCAGGCTCCTCGGCAGCGGCCGGACGCCGGGTGCCACCGCGAAGGACAGGCCCACGGCGTGCCCGGGCGTGGGGTACGGGTCCTGCCCGACGACGAGCACGCGTACGTCGGACAGCGGCCGGTGGAAGGCCCGGAAGACACGGTCGCCGTGGGGCAGGTAGGTGCGGCCGGCCCGGACCTCCTCCCGGAGGAAGCGGCCCATCGCGGCGACCTGGGTGTCCACGGGGGCGAGCGCCTCGGCCCAGTCCGGGGCCATCAGCCCGCGCTCCACCAGGCCCTGCAGCGCACTCATCGTGCCTGGCTCCGGGCCAGCGTCGCGAGCACCTGGTCGGCGACCGCCCGCATGCCGGAGGCGAACGGGTGGTAGGCGAGCGCGCGCTGCCGGTCGGTGGTCCGGCCGTTGACCCATGGGTCGGCGGAGCAGATGTCGTGGCCGCGGGAGACGTCGTAGACGTCGACGTAGGTCGCCCCGGCCCGGCGGGCCGCCCCGGCCAGGGCCCGGTCCAGCGCCCCGCTGATCCGCCGCCCCACGGCGTAGTCACCCGCCGCCAGCGGCAGAGCCGAGCAGGTCCCGGCCTCGGGCACCAGCCGGGGGTAGCCGACCAGCACGACGGTGGCGCCGGGTGCGATGCGGCGCACGGCCCGCAGGGAGGCGGTCACGCGGGACCCGATGGTGGCGGTGACCGCTTCCGGCTCAGGCCCTCGTGACAGCCGGCGAGCGCAGGGAGAGCCGTCGGGGTCGGAGGCACGAAGGCGGGTGCAGGTGCCCACCAGCGTCGCGAACAGCCCGAGGTCGTTGCCGCCGATGCCCAGCGTCACCAGGTCGGTCCGCCGGTCGACCGCGCGCAGCTGCGGCGGGATGCGGATGTCGCCGAAGGGGCGCTGCACGTCGCCGAGGTCGCGGGTCGTCGCCCCGCTGCAGGTGACGTCGGTGAAGTCCTCGACGCCCAGCTCGTCGGCGAGCAGCGAGGGGTAGTTCGAGTCCGATCGGGCGCAGCCGCCGGCGAGGTCGGTGGTGGGGATCAGCGGGCCGGAGCTGAAGGAGTCCCCGAGCGCGACGTAGCTCTGGTAGCTCGGCGACGTGGTCGTCGAGCTTCCGGCGGTGGCCGGGCCGTCGGTGCCGTTCGAGCTGCCCGAGGTGCAGCCGGACAGCAGCAGGGCGGCGCACAGCAGGGGGCCGGCGAGGCGGCTGCCCGGACCTGTCGACCGTGCGCGGGGGAGCCGGGGGGTTGCCGTCACGAACCTGGCCGGGTCACTGGTCGCCGGTGGGCCGCAACTGCTTGTGGTGAAGAGGCATCGCCTCGGCGAGCACGGCGAGGAAGCGCTCGGCCCAGTCCTTGACGTCGTGCTCGGCGACCGTCTTGCGCATCGCCTTCATGCGTCGGGCCAGCTCGCGAGGCTCGGCCTCCATCGCGGTCAGGATGGTCTGCTTCATGCCGTTGATGTCGTAGGGGTTGACCATGAAGGCCTGCCGCAGCTCGTCCGCGGCGCCGGCGAACTCGGAGAGCACCAGGGCTCCGCGGTCGTCGTAGCGGCAGGCGACGTACTCCTTGGCGACCAGGTTCATGCCGTCGCGCAGCGGGGTCACCACCATGACGTCCGCGGCCCGGTAGAGGGCGGCCATCTCCTCGAGAGGGTAGGACGTGTGCATGTAGTGGATCGCCGGCGTGCCGATGCCGCCGAGGTCACCGTTCAGTCGGCCCACCAGCCGGTCGATCTCGTCGCGCAGGCGACGGTACTGGTCCACGCGCTCCCGGGACGGCGTCGCCACCTGGACGAAGACGGTGTCCTCCACGCAGACCTTGCCCTCCTCGACCAGCTCGCCGTAGGCGCGGAGCCGGTCGAAGATGCCCTTGGTGTAGTCGAGGCGGTCCACGCCGAGCAGGACCTTGCGCGGGTTGCCGAGCTGCTCGCGGATCTCCTTGGCCCGGTGGGCGACGGACTCCGAGCGCGCCAGCTCCTCGAGGCCCTGGGTGTCGATGGAGATCGGCCACGCCCCCGCCTGCACCACGCGGCCGTCCGGCAGGTAGATCTGGTCCCGATGCGTCTTGTGGCCGACCCGCTGGCGGACCAGCCGCACGAAGTTCTGGGAGGCTCCCGGCCGCTGGAACCCCACGACGTCCGCGCCGAGGAGCCCCTCGAGCAGCTGGCGGCGCCACGGGAGCTGCTGGAACAGCTCCGCCGGCGGGAACGGGATGTGCAGGAAGAAGCCGATGCGCAGGTCCGGCCGCAGGTCGCGCAGCATCGCCGACACCAGCTGCATCTGGTAGTCGTGCACCCAGACCATCGCCCCCTCCGCGGCGACGGCGGCGGCCTTCTCGGCGAAGCGGCGGTTGACCCGGACGTAGGCGTCCCACCACTCGCGGTGGAAGGCGGGCTTCGCCACCACGTCGTGGTACAGCGGCCACAGGGTCGCGTTGGAGAAGCCCTCGTAGAAGTACTCGACCTCCTGCTCGGACAGGGGCACCGGGATCAGTGACAGCCCGTTGTCCACGAAGGGGTCGAGGTCGTCGTCGGTGCCACCGGACCAGCCGATCCATGCCCCGTCGTTCTCGCGCATCACCGGCTCGATCGCGGTGACGAGTCCGCCCGGGGAGCGTCGCCAGTCCTCGGAGCCGTCCTCGTTGACCACTCGGTCCACCGGCAGCCGGTTGGCGACGACGACCAGGTCGGCCTTGCCCATGACGGCCGTTCCCGAGTCCGTGCTGCTGTGCGTCTGGGGCCTCATCGGGACAACCTACCTGGGCTGTCCGGCACCGCCCTCGTCGAAGCGCACGCCGATCAGGTCCCGGATCCGGTCCATCTGGCGCATCAGCGCCACGGTGTCCTCGAGCGGAACCAGGGGGCTCTCGGTCTCACCGTTGCGCAGGCAGCGCACCACCTCGAGGGCCTCGTGCGCCAGGCCGGTGCCGATGATCTGCTCGCCGACCTCGACCGGCTCCCCGTGCCGGCCGAGGTCCGGGTCGCTGGCCAGGGCGGTCCAGGTGAAGCTGTGAGGATGGTGGAAGCCCTCGGGCACGTCGATGCGGCCGCGGTCGGTGGAGACCGACGCCGTGCGCGGGGACCACGCCGTCATCGTCGATGTCAGCGCTGCGACGGCTCCCGAGCCGTAGCCGAGGCTCAGCGAGAGGTTGAGGTCGACCCCGGCCTCGGACAGGGCTGCGGCGGCGGCGATCGTCTCCGGCTCACCCAGGAACAGCCAGGCGAACGTGAGCGGGTAGATCCCCATGTCCAGCAGGGCACCGCCCCCCAGCCGGGGGTCCAGGAGCCGGTCCGTGGGCGGCCTGTCCACCACGAAGCCGAGGTCGGCGCGCACCTGTTGTACCTGCCCCACCGCCCCGGACGCGACCAGCTGCTGCATCCGGCGCACCACCGGGTTGCAGCGCATCCACATCGCCTCCATCAGGAACACGTTGCGCTCCCGCGCCTGCGCCACGAGCTGCTCGGCGTCCGCAGCGGTGAGGGTGAAGGCCTTCTCGCACAGCACCGGCTTGCCGGCCTCCAAGGCCAGCTCGACGTGCTCCTTGTGCAGGGCGTGCGGGGTGGCGACGTACACCACGTCCACGGCCGGGTCCTCCACCAGCGCCCGGTAGTCGCCGTACGCGGTGGCGATCCCGTGCTCGCCGGCGAACGCATCGGCGGTCTCCTGACGCCGGGCGCCCACCGCCGCGACCTCGCACTCCTCGAGCAGGGCGAGGTTCCTCACGAACGCCGTCGCGATCTTCCCGGTCGACACGATGCCCCAGCGGACCGGACGGTCCCCGGGGAGCGGCTCCGCGCGGGCCGGACCGGGGGAGACCTCCAGCGGAGGCAGGCCGTCTGCCAGGCTGGGGGTCGATGCTGTCGTGGACGTCGGCGAGGGCGCAGGCATGGGCTCAGTCTCGCCCACGACACGGCGACGTCACGCCGGCGGTGGGAACTACACCGGTGTGGTTCGTCGGCGTATGCTGGGCCTCGCTGGACCCGCCCCCGACCTGCACTGGAGTCGCCATGGACGCCGCGAACGCCGTCGACCCGGCCGCCACCGGCTCCGCCGACGACAGTGGGCTCTCGGCGCGTGACCGCGACATCCTCGCGTTCGAGCGCCAGTGGTGGAAGTACGCCGGTGCCAAGGAGCACGCGGTACGGGAGAAGTTCGACATGTCCTCGACGCGCTACTACCAGGTGCTCAACGCGCTCATCGACAGGCCGGAGTCCCTGGCGTTCGACCCGCTGCTGGTCCGGCGGCTGCGCCGGCTCCGGGCGGCCCGGCAGCGGGCCCGCTCCGCGCGTCGCCTCGGCTTCGAGGTCTGAGGTGCTCGGCGCCGCATCCGGTGTCCGGCGGCGAGGTGAGCGAGGGGTGTCGGTCTCCTCCCCGCTCACGCTGCTGTCCGTGGTCGCCGTGGCGCTGGCCGGAGTCGCGTTCGTGGTCACGGACCGTCCCGTCGACGAGCAGCCGGCCCGCGCCTCGGCGCCGGTGAGGTCCAGCGCTCCACCCGCCAGCACCGAGCCGTCGTCTCCCGCGACCGGAGCACCGAGGCGGCCGCCGAAGAAGCGACAGGTCCGTCGCGGTGAGACCTACGTCGAGGTCTTCAACAATTCGGGCATCAGCGGGCTCGCCGGCAGCACCGCCGCTCGGGCCGCGGGCGCCGGTTGGCAGGTCGTGGGCTCCGACAACTGGTACGGCACGATCGCGGCGAGCACCGTCTACTACCCCGAGCGCCTGCGCGAGCACGCGGAGCTGCTCCGCAAGGACCTCGGCGTCGCCCGCATCAAGCCGATCATCGCGCCGATGCGGGGGGACCGGCTGACGGTCATCCTCACCGCCGACTACGTCTGAGCGATGGCACCGGGAGGGGTCGTCTCGGGGACGGCAGGGGTCTGGTTGGCTGGGCCCATGCAGCTCCGCACCGCGCAGGCGCAGTCGCACTACGACCAGGTGGTGGCCGTCGCCCGCGAGGTCGTCATCGGGCTCGACTTCGACGGCACCCTCTCGCCGATCGTCCACGACCCCGGGCGAGCCGTCATCCACGAGGACGCGCCGGCGACCCTGGCGGCGCTGGCCGCGCAGGTCCGCGCCGTCGTGGTGATCACCGGTCGGCCGGTGCGCCAGGTCGTCGAGCTCGGCCACCTCGAGGAGGTGGCCGACGCGCTGCCGGACGGGGCCCGGCTGGCGGTGATGGGGCAGTACGGCCACGAGCGCTGGGACTCCTCCACGCGGGAGTTCACCTCCCCGGAGCCGCCCGCCGGCCTGCAGTCCTTCCGGGAAGAGCTGCCCGGGCTGCTGCGCGACCAGCAGGCCGACGGCGCCCTGGTCGAGGAGAAGGGGCTGGCCGTCGCCGTGCACACGCGGCGCCTCCCGCACCCCAGGCAGGCGTTCCGCCGGCTCGCAGAGACGTTGGAGGAGGCCGCGCGACGCCATGGGCTGACCCTGGAGCCCGGTCGGCTGGTGCTCGAGGTCCGGGCGCCCGGCATGCACAAGGGCCTGGCCGTGAGAGCGGCGATCGAGGAGCACGCCGCCGGTGGGGTGGTGTTCGTCGGCGACGACCTCGGCGACATCGAGGCCTTCGAGGCGGTGCGCACCCTCCGCGAGGAGGAGCGGCTGCCGGCTCTGCTGGTGTGCTCGACCTCCGACGAGCAGCCGGCGCTCGCCGAGCTGTCCGACGTCGTCGTGGACGGACCCAGCGGCGTGGTCGCGCTGCTCGCCGGGCTCACCACGGACGCGGCGGCCGCTCGTCCCTGAACCTCCCGTCTCGCGACGTGGACCCCGTGTACGCATGCTGAGACCCCCCTGCGTAGGCTGAGGACTGCTCATCAAGAGGGGCAGAGGGACACGGCCCGCTGAAGCCCCGGCAACCCGTCACCGCAGCTCGCCTGATCGCCGCCCGACCCCCGGGACCGGCCGTCAGGAGGTCCTCCGGTGCCAACGGTGCTAATTCCGTCCCGCGCCGAGAGCCGGCCCGGGGAAGATGAGAAGGAGGCGCCATGAGCAGCGCGAGCACGTCGGTTCTGTCCCACCCGAGCACCTCGGCCTCCCCGGGCTCCGCGCCGCTGCGTCCCGGCGCCTTCGGGCACGCGGTGCACCTCGTCTGCCGGGAGTGTCGGGCCACCCAGCAGCTGGGCCCGTCCTACGCCTGCCTGGAGTGCTTCGGGCCGCTGGAGATCGCTTACGACTTCCCGGCAGTGACCCGCGCCGAGATCGAGGCGGGACCGAAGAACATCTGGCGCTACCAGCCGCTCCTGCCGGTGCCCACCGACATCACCGGCAGCCCGAACATGGAGCCCGGCTTCACACGGCTGGTCAAGGCCGGCAACCTCGGCCGCGAGCTGGGCATGCGCAACCTGTGGGTCAAGGACGACTCCGGCAACCCGACGCACTCGTTCAAGGACCGGGTGGTGGCGGTGGCCCTCTCGGCCGCCCGCGAGTTCGGCAGCAGCGTCTTCGCCTGCCCCTCGACCGGGAACCTCGCCAACGCGGTGGCCGCCGCCGGCGCCCGGGCCGGGATGAAGACCGTCGTGCTCATCCCCGAGAACCTCGAGCGGCCCAAGATCATCACCACCGCCGTGTACGGCGGCACGCTGATCGCCGTGAAGGGCAACTACGACGACGTCAACCGGCTCGCCTCGGAGATCGCCGGCGAGGAGGAGGGCTGGGCGTTCGTCAACGTCAACGTCCGCCCCTACTACGCCGAGGGCTCCAAGACGCTGGGCTACGAGGTCGCCGAGCAGCTCGGCTGGCGCCTGCCGCAGCAGGTGGTGATCCCGGTCGCCTCCGGCTCCCAGCTGACCAAGGTCGACAAGGGCTTCTCCGAGCTGGTGGCCCTCGGGCTCGTCGAGGATTCGCCCTACCGGATCTTCGGCGCCCAGGCCACCGGCTGCTCGCCGGTGTCCGCGGCGTTCAAGGGCGGCCAGGACGTCGTACGCCCGGTCCGGCCGGACACCATCGCGAAGTCCCTGGCGATCGGCAACCCGGCCGACGGGCCGTACGTCCTCGACGTCACCCGGCGCACCGGCGGAGCCGTCGAGGACGTCACCGACGAGGAGGTGCGCGACGGCATCGCCCTGCTCGCGCGCACCGAGGGCATCTTCGCGGAGACCGCCGGCGGCGTGACCGTCGCGACCCTGCGGAAGCTCCTCGCCACCGGGCGGCTCGACCCGGACGCCGAGACCGTGGTGTTCAACACCGGCGACGGGCTCAAGACCCTCGACGCGGTCGCGGACCGGGTCGGGCCCGCTGCGACGATCGAGCCGAGCTACGCCGCCTTCTGCGACGCCCGCGTCGTCTGATCCCGCCGTCTCCGCCGACCCCTGACCCGAGGAGAGACATGAGCGTTTCCGTCCGGATCCCGACCATCCTGCGCACCTACACCGGCGGCGAGTCCGAGGTCTCCGCCTCCGGGGGCACGCTGGCGGAGGTGCTCGACTCCCTGGAGGACAGCTATCCGGGCATCCGGGGGAGGATCCTCGACGAGCAGGGCGCTCTGCGCCGGTTCGTCAACGTGTACGTCGGGAACGACGACGTGCGCTTCCTCGAGGCGCTCGCGACGCCCACGCCCGACGGCAGCTCGGTCTCCGTGATCCCCGCCGTCGCGGGCGGTGCCGCCACGCTCTCGTGACCCGGCACGGCGGCGCGCGAGCACGGAGCTCCGCACGCCGCCCGGCTCTCCCGCGGCAACGAGGGAGCCGGAGACCGCGAAGCGGTCCCCGGCTCGAACCCCGTCGCACCCACGAGGTCCGCTCAGGCTAGGACCGGTGCGGGAGCCGGTCAACGAGTGCCCGGGGGCCGCCTCCCGTCGGTCTAGACCCCTGACGGCCCCACCGCGGTGGGCGACCGGGGCGGAGAGGTCGGGAACGGCTTGCACTCGAGATGGGTGAGTGCTAGAAAGTGGTTAGCACTCTCGTCACGAGAGTGACAGTCAACCGCCCGGGCGACCGGGTCGGCACACTGTCCACGGACCGTGGGATGAGGTCCCCGGCGCCGGCGGGAAGGGTTCGCCGGGACAGCGGGGATCGTCCGTCGCGGGCATCCACCGGTCCATCCGTCTCAGCGTGAGGAATCGCGGAGAAAATGTCGAAGCTGATTGCTTTCAACGAGGAAGCACGGCGCGGTCTCGAGCGTGGCATGAACACGCTCGCCGACGCCGTCAAGGTGACGCTGGGCCCCAAGGGCCGCAACGTCGTCCTCGAGAAGAAGTGGGGCGCCCCCACGATCACCAACGATGGTGTGTCCATCGCCAAGGAGATCGAGCTCGAGGACCCCTACGAGAAGATCGGTGCCGAGCTCGTCAAGGAGGTCGCCAAGAAGACCGACGACGTCGCGGGCGACGGCACCACCACAGCAACCGTCCTGGCCCAGGCGATGGTCCGTGAGGGCCTGCGCAACGTGGCGGCCGGCGCGAACCCGATGGCGCTCAAGCGCGGCATCGAGATCGCCGTTGCCTCGGTGTCCGAGCAGCTGCTCGGCATGGCCAAGGACGTCGAGACCAAGGAGCAGATCGCCTCCACCGCCTCCATCTCCGCCGGTGACACCACCGTCGGCGAGATCATCGCCGAGGCGATGGACAAGGTCGGCAAGGAAGGCGTCATCACCGTCGAGGAGTCGAACACCTTCGGGCTCGACCTCGAGCTCACCGAGGGGATGCGCTTCGACAAGGGCTACATCTCGGCGTACTTCGTCACCGACACCGAGCG
>DASQDP010000116.1:0-44646 GCA_035634095.1 Nocardioidaceae bacterium
GCTTGGTGAACGCCTCGGCCAGGAAGAGGACGTCCGGGTCGGTTGCGCGCACCTCGGCCAGCAGCCACTGCCAGAACTCCACCGGCTTGGTGTGCGGGTTGTCCACGCGGAAGACCCGCACACCGTGCGACATCCACAGCCTGACGATGCGCAGCACCTCGGCGTAGATGCCGTCACGGTCGTTGTCGAAGTTGACCGGATAGATGTCCTGGTACTTCTTCGGGGGGTTCTCCGCGTAGGCGATCGATCCGTCCGCGCGGGTGGTGAACCACTCGGGGTGGCTGGTCACCCAGGGGTGGTCGGGGGCCGCCTGCAACGCGAGGTCGAGCGCCACCTCGAGTCCCAGCTCGTGTGCCCGGCTCACGAAGGCGTCGAAGTCGGCCATCGTGCCCAGGTCCGGGTGAATCGCGTCGTGGCCGCCCTCGGTCGAGCCGATCGCCCAGGGCGAGCCGGTGTCGTCCGGCCCGGGGTCGAGGGTGTTGTTCCGGCCCTTGCGGTTCACGCGCCCGATGGGGTGGATGGGCGGCAGGTAGATGATGTCGAAGCCCATGGCGGCCACGGCGTCCAGACGCTTGGCGGCGGTGCCGAAGCTCCCGGACACGACCTTGCCGGTGCCCGGGTCCACGTGGGCCCCCTCGGAGCGGGGGAAGAACTCGTACCAGGAGCCGAACAGCGCCCGCTCCCGGTCGGCGAAGAAGGGGAACGGGCCCTCCTTGGTGACCAGCTCGCGCAGCGGGTTCGCGGCGAGCACCGCGCTCACCTTGGGCGAGACCATCGCCCCGAACCGCTCGTCCTGGTGCCGGTCGGTGTCGCGCACCACCTCGGCCGCCTCGGCCAGCGTGCGTCGTGACGGCGATCGCTTGGGCAGACCGTCGGCCACCCGGTCCAGCAGGAGCGCGCCCTCGGTGAACATCAGCTCGACGTCGCTGCCGGCCGGGATCTTGATGCCGGCGGCGTGGCGCCAGGTGGCGAGCGGGTCGCCCCAGCCCTCGACCGTGAAGGTCCAGTCGCCCTCCGAGTCCGGGGTGACGACTGCGTGCCAGAGGTCGGGCTCCGTCGCGTCCTTGGTCATCCTCACCAGCGGACGGCGCTTGCCGTCAGGACCCCGCAGCGCCACGTCGGCGTTCAGGGCGTCGTGGCCCTCCCGGAAGACCAGGGCGCTCACCTCGAACGACTCGCCGACCGTCGCCTTGGCTGGGTAGCGCCCCCCCTCGACGACAGGGCTGACCCGCATGATGGGTATCCGTCCGACCATGGGGTCAACGTACCGTGCCGCCGACACCCCACAACCCGAGGAGTCGCATCGCCTTTGGAACGTTCAAGTCGCCTGGGATATCGTGGAGACGGTGAGAGCATTCCGCCGTTTCGTCGTTCGTCCGGTGCTCCCGGAACCGCTCCAGGCCCTCGGCGAGCTCGCCGGCAACCTGCGGTGGTCGTGGCACCCGGAGACCCAGGACCTCTTCGCCGCCGTGGACCCCGCCGCCTGGGCGTCCGCCGGCCACGACCCGGTGCGGATGCTGGGCGCCGTGCCGATGCGCCGGCTCGAGCAGCTGGCCGGAGACCCTGCGTTCGCCGAGCGGCTGGCGGCGGCGCGGGCGGACCTGGAGACCTACCTGACCGGCGACCGCTGGTACCAGCGCCAGGCGGCGACCGCGAACGGCGAGCCGCCTCCTCGGGCCATCGGCTACTTCTCTCCCGAGTTCGGCATCACGGCGGTGCTGCCGCAGTACTCCGGCGGCCTCGGCATCCTCGCGGGGGACCACCTCAAGACCGCCAGTGACCTCGGCGTGCCCATCATCGGCGTCGGCTTGATGTACCGGCACGGCTACTTCCGCCAGTCCCTGTCCCGGGACGGGTGGCAGCAGGAGACCTACCCCGTCCTGGACCCGGACGGGCTTCCGCTGTCGTTGCTGCGGGAGCACGACAGCCCCGCCGGGGAGGTCGCCAAGATCAAGATCGGGCTGCCCGGCGGCGAGTCGCTCACCGCCCGGATCTGGGTGGCGCAGGTCGGCCGGGTGCCGTTGCTGCTGCTGGACTCGGACCTCGAGGAGAATGGCGGAGAGCTCCGCATGGTCACCGACCGGCTGTACGGCGGGAACACCGAGCACCGGCTGCGCCAGGAGATCCTGCTGGGCATCGGTGGGGTGCGCGCGATCAGGGCCTACACCCGGCTCACCGGTGCCGCCGAGCCGGAGGTGTTCCACACCAACGAGGGCCACGCCGGCTTCCTGGGCCTGGAGCGGATCCGCGAGCTGACGGAGAACGCGGGGCTCACCTTCGACGCCGCGCTGGAGGTGTCCCGGGCCGGGACGGTGTTCACCACCCACACCCCCGTGCCGGCCGGCATCGACCGCTTCCCGCGCGACATGGTGCAGCACCACTTCGGGGGCGACAACGCCAGCCCCGGCGTGCCGGTGGAGAGGATCCTCGCGCTGGGGGCCGAGGACTACCCGGGGGGCGACCCCTCGATGTTCAACATGGCCGTGATGGGCTTCCGGCTCTCCCAGCGGGCCAACGGCGTCTCGAGGCTGCACGGGGTCGTCAGCCGCGGCATGTTCGGCGGCCTGTGGCCCGGCTTCGACGCCGAGGAGCGCCCGATCGGCTCGATCACCAACGGCGTGCACGCGCCCACCTGGGTCGCCCGGGAGATCTTCGACCTGGCCCGCGCGCACGGCGCCCGTCCCGGCCCGGACCCGGACGCGGACAGCCCGCACCTGGTCTTCGACGTGGTGGACAAGGTGCCGGGCAAGGAGATCTGGGACACCAAGCGGGTGCTGCGCCAGCGCCTCGTCGACGACGCGCGGGCCCGGCTCCGCAGCTCCTGGCAGCAGCGCGGCGCGGCCACCGCCGAGGTCAAGTGGATCGACTCCGCGCTCGATGCGGACGTGCTCACCATCGGCTTCGCGCGCCGCGTCCCGTCGTACAAGCGGCTCACGCTGATGCTGCGCGACCCGGAGCGGCTCAAGCGCCTCCTGCTGCACCCCGAGCGCCCGGTCCAGCTGGTGATCGCCGGCAAGTCGCACCCGGCCGACGAGGGCGGCAAGAAGCTGATCCAGGAGATGGTGCGCTTCGCCGACGACCCCGCAGTCCGGCACCGCATCGTGTTCCTGCCCAACTACGACATCGCGATGGCCCAGCCGCTCTACCCCGGCTGCGACGTGTGGCTCAACAACCCGCTGCGCCCCTACGAGGCCTGCGGCACCTCCGGCATGAAGGCGGCGCTGAACGGCGGCCTCAACCTGTCGATCCTCGACGGGTGGTGGGACGAGTGGTACGACGGCAACAACGGCTGGTCGATCCCGTCCGCCGACGGCGTCGAGGACCCCGACCAGCGCGACGACCTCGAGGCAGAGGCGCTCTACGACCTGATCGAGAACGAGGTCGCGCCGCGGTTCTACGACGAGGACGAGGAGGGCACCCCGGTGCGCTGGCTGGAGATGGTCCGGCACACCCTCAAGTCGCTGGGCCCCAAGGTCCTCGCCGACCGGATGGTCCGCGACTACGTCACGGATCTCTACGCCCCGGCTGCGCACAGCTCGCGGACGCTCAACGGCGACTACGCCGGCGCCCAGGAGCTGGCCGACTGGAAGCGCACGGTGCGTTCCGGGTGGGCGAGCGTCTCCCTCGACCACATCGAGTCCAGCGGCGTCACCGACGCCCCGGAGATCGGTGAGCAGCTCGAGGTCCGCGCGGTCGTGTCCCTGGGGGCGCTGTCTCCCGACGACGTCTCGGTGCAGGTCGTGCACGGCCGGCTGCAGCACGAGGACACGCTGGTCGACACCTCGCTGGTCGAGCTTGCGCACGCCGAGGCGCTCGAGGGCGGGCGCCACCGCTTCGAGGGCGGGCTGACGCTGGCCACGACGGGAGCGTTCGGATACACGGTGCGGGTGCTGCCGAGCAACGAGCACCTCTCCTCGCCGGCCGAGCTCGGGGCGGTCGCCCTCCCGTCGTACTGACCTGACGGGACGCGCACGGTCAGAGGGCGCGCAGCACCAGGAGAGAGCGCGGCTCGATGTCGAGGACCGCTCCGGCGGGGACCTGCTCGCCCACGGGGTGACCGGCGTCGGTGCTGAGCACCACCTCGCTCATGGTCATCGCGTCGTCGAGCGGGACCCGCACCTTGCCATGGTGGCCGTGTGCGTGGAACCACAGCAGGAACGAGGCGTCGCGGATCTCCTCCCCGCGCGGTCCGCGCTCGCGCAGCGGGTCGCCGGAGACGAACATCCCGAAGGTGTGCAGGCGGTCGTCGTACCAGTCCGTCTCGGTCATCTCGCGGCCCTCGGGGTGCACCCAGGCCAGGTCCTTGGGTCCGCCCTCGACCGCAGGACGTCCCTCCAGGAAGTGCCGCTGGCGCAGCGCCGGGTGGTCGCGGCGCAGCCCCAGTGCCGTGCGCGCCACCTCGGTGAGGTCAAGCCAGGCGGCGTCCGGACGCCAGTCCACCCAGGACACCTCGCTGTCGTGCACGTAGGCGTTGTTGTTGCCTCCCTGGGTCCGCCCGCGCTCGTCGCCGGCGGTGAGCATCGGGACACCGGTGGAGAGGCACAGCGTGGCCAGCAGGTTCGCGGCCTGCTTGTGCCGCAGGGCGACGATCGACGTGTCCTCGGTCTCTCCCTCCACCCCGCAGTTCCAGGAGCGGTTGTTGTCGGTGCCGTCGCGGTTGTCCTCGAGGTTCGCCTCGTTGTGCTTGACGTCGTAGGTGACCAGGTCGCGCAGCGTGAAGCCGTCGTGGGCGGTCACGAAGTTCACCGAGGCGTACGGCGAGCGGCCGTCGTCGGCGTACAGGTCGCTCGATCCGGCGAGCCGCGACGCCACGTCGCGGATGCCGCCGGAGCGCAGCCGCCAGAAGTCTCTGACGGTGTCGCGGTACTTGTCGTTCCACTCGCACCACGGCGGCGGGAAGCGTCCCACCTGGTAGCCGTCCATGCTGGCGTCCCACGGCTCCGCGATCAGCTTCACGTGCCGCAGCACGGGGTCCTGCCCGATGGTGGTGATGAAGTGGCCGCCGAGGTCGACGCGGTGACCGGTGCGGGCCAGGGCCGGTGCGAGGTCGAAGCGGAAGCCGTCGACGTGCATCTCGGTGACCCAGTACCGCAGCGAGTCGAGGATCAGCCGCAGCGCCGGGGGGTACGCCGCGTCCACCGTGTTGCCGCAGCCGGTGACGTCGAAGTACGTCGCTCCGTCGGTGACCCAGTCGACGTGCTTGTAGTAGCCGATGTCGTCGAGGCCGCGGAAGCTGAGCGTCGGGCCCAGCGGGCTGCCCTCGGCGGTGTGGTTGTAGACCACGTCGAGGACCACCTCGAGCCCGGCGGCGTGCAACGCCTTGACCATCGCCTTGAACTCGGTGACCTGCTGGCCCCGGTCACCCGCCGAGCTGTAGGCGTTGTGCGGTGCGAAGAAGCCGAGGGAGTTGTACCCCCAGTAGTTGGTGAGGCCCAGCGGGCCGAGGTGCGGCTCGGGCACGCTCTGGTGCACCGGCAGCAGCTCCACCGTGGTGACCCCGAGGTCCTTCAGGTACGCCACGACAGCGTCCGTGCCGAGGCCGGCGTAGGTGCCACGCAGCTGCTCGGGCACCTCGGGGTGCAGCCGGGTGAAGCCCTTAACGTGCAGCTCGTAGAGCACCGTGTCGGTCCAGCGGGTGCGGGGGCGGACCCGCTCGTCGTCCCCCCAGTCGAAGTCGTCGTGCACGACCACCGAGCGCGGGACGAAGGGCGCCGAGTCGGTGTCGTCGCGCTCTGAGCGCTGCGCGGGCCGGCGGTAGCCGTAGATCGCCGCCTCCGGGACGACGCTGCCGCTCACCGCTGTCGCGTAGGGGTCCAGGAGCAGCTTGGCGGCGTTGAACAGCCGCCCGCGCGCCGGCTCCCAGGGGCCCTCCGCGCGGAATCCGTAGCACTGGCCGGGGAAGAGCCCCGGGACGGCGCCGTGCCAGATGCCGAGGGTCTGCTCGGGCAGGGCCAGCCGGGTCTCCACCTCACGGCCGTCCACCTCGGAGAACAGGCACAGGTGCACCGCTGTCGCCTCGGGCGCGAACACCGCGAAGTTCGTGGAGTCGGGGCTCCAGGAGGCGCCCAGCGGCTGGTGGCTGCCGGGCCACACGGGGGCGGTGGCGGGCGCGGTCACCGGGCCATTGTGCCGGACCGGTGGCCTACGCTCGTCGCTTGTTCGGCAAACGCCGGCGCGTCGATCGACGACGAGAGGAGATCGCCATGGGCGAGTTCGTGCGGCTCGAGGTCGAGCAAGGCGTGGGCACGATCCGCATCGACCGTCCGAAGATGAACGCGCTCGACGCGCAGGTGCAGGAGGAGATCAGGGAAGCCGCGACGGAGGCGGGCTCGCGCGACGACGTGCGAGCCGTCGTCGTGTACGGCGGTGAGAAGGTGTTCGCGGCGGGCGCGGACATCAAGGAGATGGCCGACCTTTCCTACGCGGACATGGTGGTCCGGTCCGGCCGTCTGCAGTCCGCCTTCACGGCGGTGGCCAGGATCCCCAAGCCGGTCGTGGCCGCGGTCACCGGCTACGCGCTCGGCGGCGGGTGCGAGCTCGCCCTGTGCGCCGACCTCCGGATCGCCGGGCAGAGCGCCACGCTGGGGCAGCCGGAGGTCCTGCTGGGGATCATCCCGGGCGCCGGCGGCACCCAGCGGCTGACCCGGCTCGTGGGTCCGGCCAAGGCCAAGGACCTGATCTTCACCGGCCGGTTCGTCGCCGCCGAGGAGGCACTGCGCATCGGCCTGGTCGACAAGGTCGTCGCCGACGACGAGGTGTACGCCGAGGCACTGGCGTGGGCGGGCCGGTTCACAGGGGCGGCCTCGCTCGCGCTGCGCGCGGCGAAGGAGTGCGTGGACCGCGGTCTCGAGGTGGACCTCGAGACCGGACTGGAGCTGGAGCGGGTGCAGTTCGCCGCGCTGTTCGCGACGGAGGACCGTGGCACCGGGATGCGCTCGTTCCTCGCCCAGGGACCGGGCAAGGCGGAGTTCCAGGGCCGGTGAGGGCCTGGCTGGCGTGGCTGCTGTGGCTGGGTGGAGCGGGATGCGCGCTGTGCCTTGCTGTCGGTGCCCTGCTCGTCGCCCTGCACCTGCACCAGGACGACCCGGTGCTGCCATGGGTCACCTGGGTGCTGCGTGCGGCCGACGCCCTCGTCCTCGGCAGGGTGATCGACCTCGGCCGGGCCGCCGCGGAGGAGGAGGTGGTGGTCAGCTGGGGGCTGGCTGCGCTGGGCTACCTCGCCGTCGGCACGCTCACGGCCCGGCTGGCCCGCGTGTGACGGAGTCCACTGCCGGAGTGAGCCCGCGCCCGTCGTACGCGCGGGTAATGTTCCGACATCCGACTGCACAGGAAGGGTCGCACGGGTCGTGGACGCCATGAACATCGTCGTGTGTGTGAAGTACGTGCCGGACTCGACGGCGGACCGGCGTTTCTCCGAGGACCTCACGGTGGACCGGGCAGGTGTGGACGGGCTGCTCTCGGAGCTCGACGAGTACGCCGTGGAGCAGGCGCTGCAGCTCAAAGCACTGGGCGAGCACGGCACCGTGACTGTGCTGACCGTCGGCCCGGAGCAGGCCGCCGACGCGGTGCGCAAGGCGCTGCAGATGGGCTGCGACAAGGGCGTCCACGTGGTGGACGACGCGATCGCGGGGTCTGATGCGCTGTCCACGTCGCTGGTGCTCGCCGAGGCGGTGCGCAAGGTTGCTGCGTGGGACGTGGTCATGTGCGGGATGGCGTCCACGGACGGGTCGATGGGGGTGGTCCCGGCGATGCTGGCCGAGCGACTGGGTGTCCCGGCGCTGACGCTGGGGTCCTCGGTGGAGGTCTCCGGCGACGCGGGCGCCACCACGCTGCGCATCCGCCGGGACGGGGACACCGCGACCGAGACGATCGAGGCGACTCTGCCGGTGGTGGCGTCGGTGACCGACCAGTCCGGGGAGGCGCGCTACCCGTCGTTCAAGGGCATCATGGCGGCGAAGAAGAAGCCCGTGGAGACGTGGTCGCTGGCCGACCTCGGTGTGGACGCGGAGCTGGTCGGGCTGTCCGCAGCCGCCACGGTGGTGGCGAGCACCCGGCAGCGGCCGCCGCGCTCGGCCGGCCAGGTCGTGATCGACGTCGGGGGCTCGGGTGCACAGGCCCTGGTCGAGTTCCTGTCCGCCAAGAAGTTCATCTGAGCAAGCGGAGAGTCCGATGAGTGAGGTCCTGGTCCTGGTCGACTCCAGCTCCCTGGTCGACGGGAAGGTGTCCAAGCCGACCCTGGAGCTGCTGACGATCGCCCGGCGTCTCGGTGAGCCGTCCGCGGTGTGGATCGGCGACCCGGCCCCGGCGCTGGAGACGCTGGCCGCCTACGGAGCGGAGAAGGTGTACGCCGTCGCGGACACCGACGTCACCGGCTACCTGGTGGCACCCAAGGCCGAGGTGCTGGCCCAGCTGGTCGAGAGGACCTCACCGGCCGCGGTGCTGCTGCCCTCGGGTGGGGAGGGCAAGGAGATCGCCGGGCGGCTCGCGGTCAAGACGGGCTCGGGGCTGATCACCGACGCGGTGGACGTGCAGCCGGGGGAGTCCGGCGGCGAGGGGCCGGTCACCACGCAGTCGGTGTTCGCCGGCAGCTACAGCGTGCAGTCCACGTTCACTCGCGGGACGCCGGTCATCACCGTGAAGCCGAACTCCGCGACGCCGGAGCAGGCGCCCGGGGCCGGCGCCGTGGAGGAGTTCACCGCCACCATCTCCGAGGCGGCGAAGGCCGCGCGGGTGACCGGCTCCGAGCCCCGCAAGGCCTCGGGCCGGCCGGAGCTGACGGAGGCTGCGATCGTGGTCTCCGGCGGACGCGGCACCGGCGGGAACTTCGAGGCCGTGGAGGGCTTCGCGGACTCCATCGGCGCCGCCGTCGGAGCGTCGCGGGCCGCAGTCGACTCCGGCTGGATGCCGCACGCCTTCCAGGTGGGGCAGACCGGCAAGACCGTCTCCCCGCAGCTCTACGTCGCCAACGGCATCTCCGGCGCGATCCAGCACCGCGCCGGCATGCAGACCTCCAAGACCATCGTCGCGGTCAACAAGGACGAGGAGGCGCCGATCTTCGAGCTCGTCGACTTCGGCGTCGTCGGGGACCTGCACACCGTGCTGCCCGCCGCCACCGAGGAGATCACCCGCCGCAAGGGCTGACTCCGGTCAGCGCCAGCACCGGCCCGGTCCAGCGGCGGCGCAGCCACCGGTCATGGCTGGCGACCACCACGGTGCCGGTCGACGAACGCAGTGCGTCCTCGAGCTCCTCGGCGAGCGACAGCGAGACGTGGTTGGTGGGCTCGTCCAGCAGCACCAGGTCCGGGGAGCGTGCGACCAGGATCGCCAGGGCCAGCCGTCGCTGCTGACCGATGCTGAGCGCTCCCACGGGACGGACGAGGTCCCGCGGCCGGAGCAGACCGAGCTCGTGCAGCGGGACGGGCGCGCTGGTCGCGGCGTCGTACGCGTCGCGGGCCGAGCGGTCCGGCCGCGCGAAGGTGACGTGTTGGGGCAGGTAGCCGGTGCGTCGGGCCCGCACCCGCACGTCGCCGGTCGTCGGGTCGAGCCTGCCGGCCAGCACCTTGAGGAGCGTCGACTTGCCCGATCCGTTGCCACCGGTGACCAGGAGGCTCTCCCCGGCCGCGAGACGCAGCCGGGACACATGCAGGCGGTCCTCGACGTCCAGGTCCCGGACCTCCACGACGACGCCCGGCCGGTCGCGGCCGGCGGTGAGCGCCGCCGAGAAGGACAGCGACGGTGGGGGCATCGGGACCCGCGCCCGCTCGACCAGCTCGATGCGCCGCTCGGCATCACGCACCCGTCGGCCCACCGTCCTGGCGACGTTCTCGCCCTTGAAGTGGTGGACGAACCGGTCGTTGTCCCGGGGCGCGCGGTTGTGCGCCACCTGCCGGGCTGTGGTGCGCGCCGCCCGGCGCAGCCGGTCCAGCTCGGCCTGCTGGGCCTCGAACGCCTCCTGCCAACGGCGCCGGGCGTCCCGCTTGGCCACCAGGTGGTCGGAGTAGCCGCCGGTGAAGCGGGTGCCGCCGCACGCGTCCCCGCCCGGTCCCGCGTGAGCGGGGTCGAGGTCGACGACCACCCGGCAGACCGCGTCGAGGAAGGTCCGGTCGTGGCTGGCCGCGACCACCACGCCAGGCAGCTCGAGAAGGGACTGCTCGAGCAGGGCCATCGCGCCGTCGTCGAGATGGTTCGTCGGCTCGTCGAGCAGCAGGCAGGTGGGCCGACGGACCAGCAGCGCGGCGAGCGCGAGCCGGCTGCGCTGCCCTCCGGACAGGGAACTCACCGGGCGGCTCCGCTCGAGTGCGGCCAGGCCGAGCCGCTCGGCGGTCAGGGTGGCGCGGCGGTCGGCGTCCCAGGCTCCGTGCCACGTCGCCCACGCGAGCGTGGCGTCGTACTCCTCGGCGGCGCCCGGGGCGCCGAGCCGTGCGGCCAGCGCCTCCACGCGGGCGGCGGCGGCGTGCAGCGGCGCGACCGCGTCGCGCAGCACTGCGTCGACGGTCGCGCCGGCGGGGAACCCCGGCTCCTGCGGCAGGTAGCCGAGGTCCGGCGGGCGCGCGACCTGACCCACGTCCGGCCGCTCGACGCCTGCGAGGAGTCGCAGCAGCGTCGACTTGCCTGCGCCGTTCTCCCCGACCAGCCCGACCGGGCGGCCGGGCGCGGCACGCAGGTCGAGGCCGTCCAGCACGACCCGCTCGCCGTACGCCTTGACGACGCCGCGGGCCGTGAGCGGCATCGGGAGGTGGGGATCGTGCATCGGCTCACCGATCGGGGTGGTGCGGCGCTCGCCGGGCGATGCGGGCCTCGGCGCGAGCAGGATCGGTGTCAGAGCCTCATGCAGCCGAGTGTCGCGCCCTCGCAGGACGACACACAACTGGTTTGTCGCGCTGCGCCGGGGCAGGCGGGCTCCCCGGAGCCCGCCCACGCCTCAGCGGCTGCGACGCGAGCCGGAGAAGGAGGCGGCGCTGTGCGCGCTGGTCGAGGAGTACACCGGTGTGGAGCCGGAGCCCGCGCCGCCACGGCGGCGGGACGACTGGGGGGCTCCGCCGGTCCGTGCGCCGCCGCCCGTGCCGCCGCCGCCGGTCCGAGCGCCCCTGGGAGCGACTGTCGTGGCTGCGCCTCGGCCGCCGGCTCTGGCGCCGCGGCCGCGACCCCCACTCGCGTTGCGGCCCTCCCGGCTGGGCTGGGCCTGCGGCAGGGCCGTGACCTCCGCGTAGGTGCGCTCACCGGGAGCGATCCGGGTGAGC
The DNA here is from genome assembly GCA_035634095.1 of Nocardioidaceae bacterium. GTDB lineage: Bacteria > Actinomycetota > Actinomycetes > Propionibacteriales > Nocardioidaceae > Nocardioides_B. The sequence continues at coordinate 11,241 of DASQDP010000116.1, forward strand.
AGCGAGTCCCCCGGCTGCGTCCGGGTGATGGTGGGCTTGATGCCCGCCTTGCGGGTCAGGTCGCGCACGTCACCGACCTGGGCGTCCATCATCAGCGTGACCACGGTGCCCTCGTTGCCGGCGCGCGCGGTGCGACCCGAGCGGTGCAGGTAGGCCTTGTGCTCCACGGGCGGGTCGGCGTGCACCACCAGTGCGACGTCGTCGACATGGATGCCTCGCGCTGCGATGTCGGTCGCCACCAGCGTGGTGGCGGTGCCGTCCCCGAAGGCGGTGAGGTTGCGGGTGCGGGCGTTCTGCGCCAGGTTGCCGTGCAGCTCGACCGCGGGGACGCCGCGGGAGTTCAGCTGCCGGGCCAGCGCCTTGGCGCCGTGCTTGGTGCGGGTGAACACGATCGTCTTGCCCGGTGCGGCGGTGAGCTCGGCGAGCACCGGGACCCGACCCTCCTTGCTGACGTGCAGGACGTGGTGGGTCATCTGGGAGACCGGCGACTGCGCAGAGTCGACGCTGTGCGTGACCGGATCGTGCAGGAACCGCTTGACCAGGACGTCGACGCCGCCGTCCAGCGTGGCGGAGAACAGCATTCGCTGGCCGTGCGCCGGGGTCTTGTCCATCAGCCGGCGGACCACCGGGAGGAAGCCGAGGTCGGCCATGTGGTCTGCCTCGTCGAGGACGGTCACCTCGATGGAGCCGAGGTCGGCGTGGCCGGACTGCACGTGGTCCGCGAGACGGCCGGGGCAGGCGATCACGATGTCCACGCCATTGCGGAGCGCGGTGATCTGCGGGTGCGGCCCGACGCCGCCGAAGATCGTGACCGTGCGCAGGCCGACCACCTTGGCCAGCGGCGCCATCGCCGCCTCGATCTGGCTGGCCAGCTCGCGGGTCGGCGCCAGGACCAGAGCGCGCGGCCGGTTGGCCCGACGCTTGGACGGGTTGGCTGCCAGCCGCGCGAGCAGCGGGAGCACGAACGCGGACGTCTTGCCGGAGCCGGTGCGGCCCCGGCCGAGCACGTCCCGCCCGCTCAGCGAGTCGGGCAGCGTGGCGCTCTGGATGGGGAAGGGGCTGGTGACGCCGGCATCGGCGAGTGCGGCGACCAGGGGTGCCGGCAGGCCGAGCTCGCGAAAGGTCGTGACGGGAGTGGCGTGGGCAGGGGAGGCGTGGGTGTCCGCCATGAGGGTGCTCCGATGAGAGAGAGTGGGTCGTCCTGCCCGGCGCGACCTGGCCGGATGATGCCCGGCGGTCGCGGCGCTCGGTGGATGACGCTGCCTGGCCCGAGGCAGAACTGATGGGGCCAGCACGGATCATCGTACGGGGTCGCGGCCCCCAGCTGCGACACTTCGGCGCCGTGGGCGTGTGAGATGCGCGACGGCGCCCGAGCATGGCAGGGGCGAGTCGCAACGACGGGCGACTGTCGAGGCCTATCGGGGGCGGTCCAGACCCAGGCTGTCGAGCGACTGTGCCATGTCCGTGAGCGACTCGGTGTAAGGGACCAGCGCGGACTCGTGCCCACACACCGCGTCCAGGACGCGCTGCGATGGAAGGGGGACGTCGCGGGTCCGGCTGTCCGAGAACTCGAGCACCCGGGCGCCGGGCGGTGAGAAGACCGACAGATGCAGCGCGGATCCGCTCGCGCCTGCCACGAGGTCGGCTCCGACCGTGGCCTGCACCTGTTGCTCGACAGGCAGCGTCTCGGGATAGACCACATCGAATCCCCGCTCCGCGAGCAGCTCGTCGACGGCCTCGTCGACGAGCGGGCTGGACCTGGGACGACGGCCTTCGGCTTCGAGCCTTCGGTTCACGAGCGTTCGGGACAGGTGGACGCGGCGGCGTGTGCGATCAGTCATCGTGATGTGGCGAGCGACCCGTCGCCATGCGATGACGGCCTCGGGAAGGGCCCAGCCGTTGATGACATGCGGACGGCTCGGGAGCAGCAGACGATCCACCGTCACGGGTTCCGTGGTGACGACCCTGATGGGCATCGAGTAGCCGGCCGCCTCGATCAGGAAGCGCTGCCAGTCCTGGACCTGGGATCCCCAGATGTAGTCATGGAAGACGATGCCGGCGAGCTCGGGCGGCTCCGGCCACAGGTTCGGCAACGTCTCGAGGAGGAAGTGTCCGAACTGCCCCATCCAGTTGCCGCCGTACAGCCAGGTGCCCTCGAGTCGCTCTCGGGGCGACGTGGCCGGCAACCGCTCGGCGTCGGCAGCGACCCCATGGTCTCCGCCGAGCCCCCCAAGCCTCTGCGAAGCCGTGACGAGGTCTCCGTTGCTGTCGTAGACGGCCCCCACGGTCCAGAAGGTCGGTGCCTGGATCGTGCGCAAGGGGCCTCTGCCGAATCGGGTCAGGATCGCGCCCTCGAGGGTCTGTACCTCTGCGCTCCCGCGGGGAGGGTGCGGGAAGCTTCGATGCGTCCACGTCACGAGCGGCACGATACTGGGGGTGCGCGGGCCGATTCTGCGGCGGCGTCCGCCTTGACGCAGTACGTCGGGCGCGAGCGGCACCCGGCACCAGGACAGCCCGTCTGCCTCGCGACTGAGGTGCCCTCACTCTGGCTCGCGATCGGCGCAGCCCCGGCGGTAAGGCCGTTCAGGCAAGTAGGTGGACCACCTCGTCCCTGGTGAGATCTCGACCTGCGACGAGGCAGGCGTAGTCCAGCCACCCGGACAGCTCCAGCGAGTAGCGCCGCCCGTCGCCGGCTCCGGTCACGGCCGTGACCTCCTGAGGGGTGACCGATGTCAGGTAGGTGTAGCCCACCTTGCCGTCGCTGGAGCCCGGGAGCTCGGCCCGCACGAGCCCTCGCTCGGCGTCGTAGAGGCTGAGCATGCCGTCGCGCCCCGTCGTCACCACGGTGTCGCCGTCGAGCCACTCGGTCTGCTGGAGGAAGTCGGTGTGGAGCTGTGCGGGCTCGTGCAGGCGACGACCGGTCGCCACGTCGAAGACCGACAGCGTTCCCGGGTCACCGCCGACCGCCAGCCTGGTGCCGTCGGGGGAGAAGGAGAGGTCGAACGGCGCCTCCCCCTGCTCCAGGGGCAGGACGGCCTGCAGGTCGAGGGTCCGGGCGTCCAGCATCCTGACGGTCGCCTGCTGCGCGCTGTTGACCGACGCCAGGCCCATGGCCACTGCCAGCCGGCGCCCGTCCGGGCTGACCTCCATGCTCTGGGCGGCGCCGTCGAGGTCGACGCGGTCGCGCGCGGGGGTCCAGGTCTCGGTGTCGACCACCACGAGCCCGCCGTCGGTGTCGCCCATCCGCTCCCCGTCCGCCGCCAGCAGCAGCCGGGAGCCGTCAGGGGTCCACACCGAGCCCCACACGGGCTCGGGCCCTCGCTCTCCCCGGTCGCCGACGACGTCGTCGAGGACGATCCTCGCCAGCACCTTCCGGGTCCGGGTGTCGAGCACCGCGGCTCCTCGACCGTAGGTCACCGCCACCTTGGTGGCGTCCGGACTGACCGCGACCGACGACCCGTAGAGCACCCCCGGCACGGTTCCTCCCACCAGGACGCGGTCCACCACGCGTCCGGTTCGCGGGTCCAGGAACACCGCGACCACGGGACGACCCAGCATGAAGTCGGCGAGGGTCGCTGCGGCGGGCCGCGCCGGCAGGACCACCAGCCGCCCGGGTAGGACGACCTGGGGGCGGTTCGACACCCACTGATCGCCCAGACCGGCCACCCGGGAACCGAACCCCGCATCCGCGGACAGGTCCCAGGAGATCGCGGTGCCGTCCTGGGAGACGGTGACGAGGGTGCGCCCGGTCCGGTCCACGGCCGCCCCGGTGACGGGGCCCTCGTGGCCCTCGAGGCTCTCCCGCTGGGTCCACAGGCCAGAGCGCCGGTCCACGTCCCAGACCACCACGTTCCCGGAGTCGTCCGCCGTGGCCGCCCAGCCGCCGCGCGGCGCCACGACCACGTCGTTGACCGGGTGGCGATGCACGTCGAGCACCTGGCTCTCATGACCCTGCTCGTCGTACAGGGCGACCGCGCCGTCGCTCCACCGCTGGGCGACGACGCCGCCCGGGAGGGCGTGGAACCCGAGGACGGCCGACGGTCGCCGCACCGTCGACAGGCGGGTCCGCGCCCCCGTGCGGAGATCCACTGCCGTCGGCGTGCCAAGGCCTCCCTCGACCCAGCTCACCACTCGGGAGCCGTCGTCGGAGAAGACCCCGACCGCCTCGGAGTCCTCGGCCTCGGAGCGCTGCACGGGCAGCCTGCCCTGCACGCTCCCGGTCGCCAGGTCGACCTCGCGCACCGTGGCCACCCACCCCGGTCCGCGAGCGGCGTGGTGTCGGACCAGCATGCGAAGGCGCCGACCGTCGGGGCTGAACCCGAACGTGTCCGGCCAGCCGCCGATCTGCTCGACCCCCTTCAGCAGCAGCTGACGGCGCCCGTCGGCGCCGAACACGCCGACCTGGGGCGTCGCGGAGTCGACCACCGACCACAGTGCCACCAGGTCATCGGTCGGTGACGCGGCGATGTCCTCGGGCTGGTCCCAGTCGATGACCTCGACAGCGGGGGACACGGAGTCGACACGCCAGGCGATGACGCCGTTCTCGGCCGCGACGAAGAGGGTGCGCCCCCGGTCGGCGAGCTCCCCGTCGGTGGGTCGGCGGTCGAGCTGGGTGACCCGGGTCGCCCGACGGTGCGCGATGAGCGAGCCCAGCAGCCCTCCGCGGGTGGCAGGGGTGTCGGCCGTCCGGGCGGCCTCTGCGGCGAGCAGCAGCGACAGGTCGAGTGCTCCGACCGAACCGGACTGAGCGGCGATCCGGTTCGCGTCCGCGGCGGTCGACGCCGCTGCCGCCTCGTCGGCGCGGTCGCGGGCGCTGCGCTGGAAGCCGATGGCGGTCCCTGCCGCGACCAGTGCGACGACGAGTGCGATGGCGAGCCCGGTCGCGAACCGGCGCGTGCGGCGCCGGGCCGCCCGCTCTTGCTCCGCCCTGGCGTGGGCCTGGCTGAGCTCCGCGTCGACCTGGGCGCGTGACTCGTCCAGGAAGGCGCGCTCCGCGGCGGTGAGCACCGGCTGCGCGCGCTGCCGCCAGTCCAGGGCCTGGGCGAGTCTGACCCCGCGGTAGACCTCGGTGGACGGCCGGCCCATCGACTCCCAGGCGTCTGCGGCGACGGTGAGGTGCCGCCGGATCCGCTGCCCCTCGACGTCCTCCTCCAGCCAGCCGCGCAGCCGGGGCCAGTTGCGCGCCAGCGACTCGTGGGCCAGCTCGATCACCCCGTCGTCGACGGTGACCAGCCGGGCGTCCACCAGCAGCTCCACGATCGACCGGTGCTCCTCGTCGTCGACCATGCGGCTGGGGAGCCGGCTCGGGCTCCGGCCGGGCAGCGGGTCGTCGTCGCCCGATGGCGCCACCAGTCGCATCATCAGGTCCCGCACCAGGGGCTGCTGGGACGGCGCGACGCTGCCGTAGACCTCTTCGGCGGTGCGGGCGACGGCACCCTTGATGCCGCCGGTGGCGACGTACCCCGCCACCGTCAGGGTGGGGCCCTCGCGGTTGCTCCACGTCTCGCGCAGCGCGTGGGAGAGGAGGGGGAGCGCGCCGGCCTCGTCCTCCACCTCGCGCAGCAGGAGGTCGACGAGTCCGGGCTCGAGCAGCAGCCCGGCTTGCTGGGCGGGGCCCTCGATGCAGGCGCGCAGCTCCTCGATCCCGAGCGGGCCCAGCAGGAAGAGGCCGCGCTCGACCACCTGCGCGAACTGCGGATGGGCGGGGAGGTCGCCGGTGCGGTCCGCGCGCATGGTCACCACCAGCGGGCCCCGCCCGGCGTGCTCGGCCAGGGACCGGAAGAACCGAGAGCGCTCCTGCTCGTCGGCGCACTGCGAGAACGCCTCCTCGCACTGGTCCACCACCAGCACGTCGCCTCGCCGGACCGACAGCCCGGTCAGGGCGTCCATCGGGCGTGCGCCCGGAGTGATGACCACCGGTCGGCGACCGTCGCGGCGGAGCGCGGCCGCCAGGCCGGCCCGGACCAGGGACGACTTCCCGCTCCCCGAAGGTCCGACGACGACGAGGGATCCCGATTCGGCGAGTCGGCGCAGACCGGCGGCGACGGTCGCCTCGCGACCGAAGAACCGGTCGTCGTCGTCCAGGCCGTAGGGAGGCAGGCCCTGGTAGGGGCACGTCGAGCTCGGGTCGGGCCGTGGTCGCTCGGCCAGCAGCGCGGGGTCCTGACGCAGGATGGCCTGCTCGAGCGCGACCAGGTCCGGTCCGGCGTCGAGCGCCAGCTCGGCCGCCAGCACCGTCCGCACCTCGCGAAGGGTGCTCAGGGCCTCGGCCTGCCGGCCGGCCTGGTACTGCGCGAGGGCCAGGAGCGCCCATCGCCGCTCACGCAGAGGCGCCTCGGCGACGAGAGCGCGGGCCGGGGCGAGGACCTCGAGACTGCGACCGGCCCGCAGAGCCGCCTCGAGGCGGAGCTCCTCGACGTCGCGTCGCAGCTCGTCGAGCCTGGCCGCCTCGGCCCGGCCGTCCTGCCAGCCGTCGAAGTCGCTCAGCGGTGCGCCTCGCCACAGCGCGGACGGTGGATTGGAGTCCGCCCGCGCGTTCTCGGAGGCCTCGCCGAGCACGTACGCCGCGCGCTCCGCCTCCCGAGCGCGAGCAGCTCCCGGCCCCGTTGCAGCAGCCTGTCGAAGCGCACGCTGTCGACGGCGTCGGCCCGGACCTCGAGCCGGTAGCCCTGCCCCACGGTCTCGATCGCCGAAGCGCCCAGGGACTTCCGCAGCCGCATCACGCAGCCCTGCACCACCTTGGCCCAGGTCTCGGGCGGCGCCGGGCCCCACAGGGCGTCGGCCAGCCGTTCCGCTCGGACGACCTCACCGGGCCGGATCGCGAGGGCAGCCAGGACCACGCGGTCGCGAGGGCCGAGGCGACCGGTCTCCCCGTCGACCGTCAGGGGGCCGAGCACGGCGATGCTCATGTTCCTGACCTTCGCGACCGCCGTCACGCCCGTCAAGGGACCTGACACCGGACTGACACCGGTCCGGCGCGCCGCTGACACCGCGGTGGGCGACAACGGTTCCGTGGCCCCGACCTCCGGGGCCCACCACCCGAAGGAGCATCGCCATGAACCACCTGACCGCCTCCCGACTGGCCTCCGTGGCCGCCGTCGGCAGCATCACCGTGCTGGCCCTGGCCGTGCCCGCCTCGGCCCTCGACGACCCCACCGGCGGCAGCGGGCCTGTCGACGTCGGCGCTGCGAGGAACCGGGTCGACAACCCCACCGTGGACGTCCGGCGGCTGCTCAACGAGGTCGAGGTCGGTCGGGACCGCGAGCGGTGGCACGGCGAGAGCAACCAGTTGCGGGACCGGGACGTGACAGGGTCGCGGCCTCCGGCTCCGGCCTCCCCGGCGGAGGGTGACGGTGGGCCCGACCTGACGCTCACCCTCGGCGCCCTGGCCGGGGTGGTGGCCGCCGGAGGCGCGGTGCGGCTCACGGTGCGCCGCCGGCATCAGGCCCGCCCGGCCCGAGTGCGACCCGCCAGCGGCACGAGGGCAACCACCGACACGCCGTAGGCTGGGCGCGCGATGAACGACAGCGAGCGGCAGCAGCCCGTCTATCTCGACCACGCGGCGTCCACCCCGATGTACGCCGAGGCGGTCGCCGCGATGACGGCACAGCTCACCCACCTGGGCAACCCGTCGTCGCTGCACGCCAGTGGCCGAGCGGCACGCCGGGTCGTCGAGGAGTCGCGGGAGACCATCGCACGCGCGCTGGGGTGTCGGCCCGGCGAGGTGGTGTTCACGTCCGGCGGCACGGAGTCGGACAACCTGGCCGTCAAGGGCCTGTTCTGGGCCCGGCGCGACGCCGATCCGCGACGCACCCGGGTGCTGAGCACCACCGTCGAGCACCACGCGGTCCTGGACCCGCTGCACTGGCTCGGCGCTCACGAGGGCGCCGCCGTGGAGCTGCTGCCGGTGGACCGGGCCGGCCGGCTGGACACGGCGGCCCTGCGCCGAGCGGTGGAGCGGGATCCCTCCTCGGTCGCGCTGGTCTCGGTGATGTGGGCCAACAACGAGGTGGGCACGATCCAGCCGCTGTCGGAGGTCGTCGAGCTGGCGCATGCGCACGCGATCCCGGTGCACACCGACGCTGTCCAGGCGGTGGGCCAGGTGCCCGTCGACTTCGCGGCCTCGGGCGTGGACGCGCTGACCGTCACCGCGCACAAGGCGGGCGGCCCGTACGGCGTCGGCGCCCTCGTCGTACGCCGCGACCTCGAGCTGACCGCGCAGCTGCACGGCGGCGGGCAGGAGCGGGACATCCGCTCGGGCACCATCGACGCGCCGGCCATCGCCGCCTTCGCGACGGCCGTCGACATCTCCGTCGAGCACCAGCCCGAGCACGCCGCACGCGTGGCGGCTCTCCGCGACGACCTCGTGCGCCGGGTCCGCGCCGAGGTCCGCGACGCCGTGATGAACGGCGATCCCGACACCGGCCTCGATCACCGGCTGCCGGGCAACGCCCACCTGACCTTCCCCGGCTGCGAGGGCGACTCCCTGCTGATGCTGCTGGACGCGCGCGGCATCGAGGCGTCCACGGGCTCGGCCTGCTCCGCCGGCGTTCCACAGCCCTCCCACGTGCTCCTCGCGATGGGACGTGACGAGCAGCAGGCCCGCAGCTCGTTGCGGTTCTCCCTCGGGCACACCAGCACCGAGACGGACGTGGACGCGCTCGTCGCGGCGATCGCGCCGGTCGTCGCACGTGCCCGGGCCGCCGGGGCCGCGGCCGGCTTCGGCGCCTCAAAGAAGGCCGGCTGACCTGATGCGCGTGCTGGCCGCCATGTCCGGCGGCGTCGACTCGGCCGTCGCGGCGGCGCGGGCCGTCGAGGCGGGTCACGACGTGACGGGCATCCACCTCGCCCTGTCCCGCAACCCGCAGTCCTACCGGAGCGGGGCCCGCGGCTGCTGCACGATCGAGGACTCCAACGACGCACGCCGGGCCGCCGACGTCCTCGGCATCCCGTTCTACGTCTGGGACCTGAGCGACCGCTTCCACACCGAGGTGGTCGAGGACTTCGTGGCGGAGTACGCCGCGGGCCGCACCCCCAACCCGTGCCTGCGGTGCAACGAGTCGATCAAGTTCGCCGCCGTGCTGGACCGGGCGCTGGCGCTCGGGTTCGACGCGGTCGCCACCGGGCACTACGCCCGCTTGGCCGTCGCCGCAGACGGCACGACCGAGCTGCACCGCGCCGTGGACACCGGCAAGGACCAGTCGTACGTGCTCGGGGTGCTCACCCAGGACCAGCTGCGCGCCTCGATGTTCCCGCTCGGCGGGTCCACCAAGGGCGACGTCCGGGCCGAGGCCGCCCGCCGGGGGCTGCGGGTCGCCGCCAAGCCGGACAGCCACGACATCTGCTTCATCTCCGACGGGGACACCTCGGGGTGGCTGCGTCAGCGGCTGGGCGAGAGGGGCGGTGCCGGGTCGGGCCAGGTCGTCGAGCACGGCACCGGCGCGGTGCTGGGCCACCACGACGGCGCCTACGCCTTCACCGTGGGCCAGCGCAAGGGCCTGCGGATCGGCACGCCCGCCGCGGACGGCAGGCCCCGATACGTCCTCGACATCGAGCCGGTGTCCGGGACGGTCACCGTCGGGCCGCGCGAGGAGCTCGCCGTGGACCGGATCGTCGGCACCCGGCCGCGGTGGTGCGGCGCCGCGCCGTCGCGGACGGTCACCGGCACGGTGCAGCTGCGTGCCCACGGCGCGGAGCACCGGGCCCTGGTGCGGCACGACCCGGGCGGCACCGTGGTCATCGACCTGCTGGACCCCGCGGAGGGCATCGCACCGGGGCAGGCCGCAGTCGTCTACGACGGCCCCCGCGTGGTGGGCTCGTGCACCATCGCGTCGGCCACGTCGGCCCCCCGGACATGAGCGTCGCCACCGGGGTCGGGTCGATGCCGGGAGACGACACCGCCGCCTTCGACCGGGCGGTGAAGGTGGTCCTCGACGAGCTGCCGGACCTGCCCCACGTCCCCGAGGTCCCGGGGCGCGGGGCAGCCGCCACGATGACCGGCCGGGCGCTGGCCGTGGTGGCCGAGCTCGGGGCCGACCTGCAGCCGGCTGGATGGCGGCTGACCGGCTCCTCGGGTCCCGTCGGCGTGGACCACCGGCGGGCACGCTCCCTGCTCGCCCAGGACCTGGACGCCGTGGAGGAGCAGAGCCAGGGGTGGTCGGGCCCCTTCAAGCTGCAGGTGGCCGGCCCGTGGACGCTGGCGGCGACCATCGAGCGTCCGCGGGGCGACCGGGTGCTCGCCGACCGCGGAGCCCGCCACGAGCTGGCCGAGGCGCTCGCGGAGGGCCTGCACGGCCACCTCGCGGACGTGCAGCGGCGGATCCCCGGGGCCGCGCTCGTCGTGCAGGTCGACGAGCCGGTCCTTCCGGCCGTCCTCGCCGGGCGGGTGCCGACCGCGTCCGGCTTCTCCCGGCACCGGTCGGTGGACGCCGCCGCCGCCAGCGCCGCTCTCCAGATCGTCCTCGCCGCGGTGTCCGGGGCGGGTGCCACGCCGGTCGTGCACTGCTGCGCCGCGGACGCCCCCGTGGCCCTGCTCGCTGGCGCAGGGGCGGCCGGGGTGTCGGTCGACCTCGACGTCCTCCCGGCCGCGTCGTACGACGACCTCGCCGAGCTCTTCGAGCAGCGGCGGCCGGTGCACCTCGGCGTGGTCCCGTCGACGGCCCCCTCGACCGACCCGACCGTCTCCGGTGTGACCGAGCGGGTGCTTCGGTTCCTGGACAGGCTGGGCCTGGACCCGGACACCGCCCCCTCGCTCGTCCTCACGCCGTCGTGCGGTCTCGCCGGTGCCGACGACCGGTGGGCCCGCTCGGCGCTCCGCCTGGCCCAGCAGGCAGCGGGGAACCTCGCGTCCTGAGCGGCGACCCCGCGTCGGGGGATGGCACCCGGCAAGATGGGGGCATGCCGCAGGAGAGCCCGTTGCCGGAGGTCGACGCAGCACCGCCGGAGGCGCGTGAGGAGCACCGCGGGCTGTCCGAGCAGGTGGACGACGCCCGCTGGCGCTACTACGTCCTCGACGACCCGACGCTGTCGGACGCGGACTTCGACCAGCGGATGCGACGGCTCGAGGAGCTGGAGGAGCGGTGGCCCGAGCTGCGCACCCCGGACTCACCCACCCAGAAGGTCGGCGGGGCGGTGTCCACGGAGTTCACCGCGGTCGACCACCTCGAGCCGATGATGAGCCTGGACAACGCCTTCTCGCTCGAGGAGCTGGAGGGCTGGCGGACCCGGATCGCTCGCGACGGGGTGCCCGACCCGGCCATGCTGTGCGAGCTGAAGGTCGACGGGCTCGCGGTCAACCTGCTCTACGAGGACGGTCGGCTGGTGCGGGCCGCGACCCGCGGGGACGGGCGCACCGGCGAGGACGTCACCCTCAACGTGCGCACGGTGCGCAACGTCCCGCACCGGCTGACCGGCACCGAGGACTACCCGGTTCCCGAGCTTGTCGAGGTGCGCGGTGAGGTGTTCCTCCCGGTCCGCGCCTTCGAGCGTCTCAACGAGTCGATGCGGGACGCCGGCCGTCCGGCCTTCGCCAACCCGCGCAACGCGGCAGCCGGCTCCCTGCGGCAGAAGGATCCCCGGGTCACCGCCGGCCGCGAGCTGGCGATGGTGTGTCACGGGCTCGGGGCGCGCAAAGGGTTCACGCCCACGGCACAGTCCCAGGCCTATGACGCGCTGCGCGCCTGGGGGCTGCCGGTCAGCGACCGCGCCCGGGTGCTGCCGGACCTGGCGGCGGTCATGGACTTCGTCGAGGAGTACCGCGAGCACCGGCACGACGTCGAGCACGAGATCGACGGTGTCGTCGTGAAGATCGACGACGTCAGCCTGCAGCGCCGGCTGGGGTCGACCAGCCGGGCGCCGCGCTGGGCGATCGCGTTCAAGTACCCGCCCGAGGAGGTCAACGCCAAGCTCCTGCGGATCGAGGTCAACACCGGGCGGACCGGCCGGGTCACCCCCTTCGGCCGCATGGAGCCGACCCGGGTCGCGGGCTCGACCGTCGAGATGGCGACGCTGCACAACGAGCACGAGGTGCGACGCAAGGACGTGCGCCCCGGCGACACGGTCATCCTCCGCAAGGCCGGTGACGTGATCCCGGAGATCCTGGGCCCGGTGCTCGCGCTGCGTCCCGAGGGGCTCGCCGAGTGGGTGATGCCGACCCAGTGCCCGGCGTGCGGCACCACGCTCGCCCGCGAGCGGGAGGCCGACGTCGACCTGCGCTGCCCCAACCACCAGTTCTGCCCCGCCCAGGTCCGCGAGCGCGTGTTCCACGTCGCCGGCCGAGGTGCCTTCGACATCGAGGGGCTCGGCTACGAGGCGGCAGCGGCCCTGCTGGCTGCCGGCGTGATCGCCGACGAGGGCGACGTCTTCGACCTCACGGCCGACCGGCTGCGGCAGGTCCCGCTGTTCACCCGCGCGCCCAAGAAGGGAGAGGGCGACGGCCCGGTGCTCTCCGCCGTCGGCCAGCGGCTGCTGGACAACCTGTCCGCGGCTCGACAGCGGCCGCTGTGGCGGGCCCTGGTGGCGCTGTCCATCCGTCATGTGGGCCCGACCGCCGCTCGGGCGCTGGCCTCCGAGCTGGGGTCCATGGACGCCATCCGGTCCGCCGAGGGCGACGACCTGGCGCGCACGCCCGGTGTCGGTCCCACCATCGCGGAGTCCGTGCGTCAGTGGTTCGACGGCCCCGACGGCTCCTGGCACTCCGCGATCGTGGACAAGTGGGCCGCGGCCGGCGTCACCCTCGCGGACGAGCGCGACGCGTCGATCCCCCGCACGTTGGAGGGGCTGAGCGTCGTGGTGACCGGCTCCCTGACCGACTTCAGCCGGGACCAGGCCAGGGAGGCGATCGTGGTCCGTGGCGGCAAGGCCTCCACCTCGGTGTCGAAGAAGACCGCCTACGTGGTCGCCGGCGAGTCGGCCGGCTCCAAGGCCGACAAGGCCGAACAGCTCGGGGTGCCGGTGCTGGACGAGGAAGGCTTCAAGCGGCTGCTGGCTGAGGGGCCCCCGGCTGCCGACGGCCCGGAGGGGTGACCAGAGCCCGCTGCGGGCCTGGTCAGCTCGTCCAGGCCCGCCAGAGTGCGGCGTAGTCCCCGCCCCTGGCGACCAGCTCGTCGTGCGTCCCGAGCTCCACGATCCGGCCGTCCATCACGACCGCGATCCGGTCGGCGTCGTGAGCGGTGTGCAGCCGGTGCGCGATGGCGACCACGGTGCGTCCCGTCAGCAACGCGTGCACGGACCCTTCCAGGGTCCGCGCAGTGCGCGGGTCGATCAGGGAGGTCGCCTCGTCGAGCACCAGGGTGTGCGGATCCGCGATGACCAGCCGGGCCATCGCCACCTGCTGCGCCTGGGCGGGGGTCAGCGCCAGGTTGCCGGACCCCACCTGCGTGTCCAACCCCTCGGGCAGCCGTCGCACCCAGTCCGCGGAGCCGACCGCGTCCAGGGCCTGCTCCACTGCGGCGTCACCGGCGCCCTCGCGACCGAGCACGATGTTGTCGCGCACGGAGCCCACGAACACGTGGTGCTCCTGGGTGACCAGCGCGACCTCCTCCCGCAGCCGCTCCAGCGGCAGCTGCATCAGGTCGACCCCGCCGACGCGCACCGAGCCCGTGCGGGGTCCGTTGATGCCGGCCAGGAGCCGGCCGAGGGTCGACTTCCCCGAACCGCTCGGACCCACGACGGCGAGCCGCTCACCCACGCGTGGGCGGAAGTCGACGCCGTGCAGGACGTCGTGGCCGGTGCGGTAGGCGAAACGGAGGTCCTCTGCGACCAGGTCCGGGCCTGCGGGCAGCGCGGTTCCCGCCTGCCGGTCTGCGGGGACACCGGCGATGCCGAGCAGCCGGGCGGTCGACGCCGCGCCGACCTGGAGGCGGTCCACCTCGCCGACGAGCCGGTCCAGTGGTCCGGACAGCGCCTCGACGTACAGCACCGCAGCGGTGATCTGCCCGAGGGTGACGTGCCCGTGCCAGTAGCCCCACGCCCCGACCAGCACCGTGACCACGCGAGGGGTGTTGAAGGCGATGTCGATGACCGCGAACAGCAGGTTGCGCAGCGTCATGCCGTAGCGCTCGGCCTGGGCCGACACCGCGACGTCGTCCTCCTCGGCGCGCACCCGACGCTCCGCGAGCCCGAGCGCCTCGACCGTCCGCGCTCCTTCCACGGTCTCGGTCAGCGTGGTGTTGATGGAGGAGTACGTCGCGCCCTCGGCGATGTAGCAGACCGACGCCCGGCGCAGGTAGCGCCGCACCGACACCCCCGAGGCCGCGACCACGAGCAGTGCCGGCACCGCCAGCAGCACCGAGTTCAGCAGCATCGCGACCACCGAGAGCACGACGGTGAGCAGGGTGATCACCGCCATCGGCAGGGCGTGCTGGACGGCACGGCTCATGGTGCCCACGTCCCGGGTGACGCGGGTGACCAGGTCCCCCGTGCTGGACCCCTCGACCCTGCTCAGCGGCAGACGCAGGATCGTCTCGACGACGAACTCCCGCGTCGAGGCCAGCAGCTGCTGGCCGAACAGCGTGGACGTGACCTGGCCGGCGAACGTGAATCCGGCCTGCGCCACCACCACCGCGACGGTGACCCCCGCGAGCGAGCCCACCCCTGCGGCGGCGCCGGGCGCCGTGACCCGGTCGATGAGCTGCCCGAGCAGCCGGGGGACGGCCAGGGCCGCGACCGCTGCCAGGGCGTTCAGCAGCACCAGCGCGGCGAAGGCGCCTCGGCGCTCCCGGATCCGTGCCACGACGAACCGGACCACCGTCCGGTTGTCCGCGACCGGCCAGCCCCGTGCCGGGCTGCGCGAGTCCGCGTAGATCTGCTCGGCCCGCTCCCGGCGCAGGCGGTGCCGGTCCTGGAGAGCCCGGGCCCGGACCCGTGGCGAGGAGTGCACCGGGGGATCCGCCAGCTCGGGAGGCAGCACCGGGGGATCGAGCGTCCGGTCGCGCCAGGTGTCCCGGGAGGTGGACAGCAGGTCAGGCATGGCTGTCCTCCAGCGTGCGGGCCACGACGTCGCGGTAGTCCGGGTGGGTGGCCAGGAGGTCGTCGTGCCGTCCGACGCCGGTGACCCGCTCGCCGTCGAGGAGCACCACCTCGTCCGCGTGGTGCAGCCACAGCGGGGAGACGGTGGCGACCACGGTGGTCCGGCCGAGCCGGTGCGCCGCGACCCGATCGGCGATCCGCGCCTCGGTGTGGGCGTCCACGGCGGAGGTCGGCTCCACCAGGACCAGGACGTCCGGGTCCGCGGCCAACGCCCGCGCCAGGACCACCCGCTGGCGTTGCCCGCCGGACAGGCCCCGTCCGCGCTCGTCGAGACGGCCTGCCCAGCCACCCGGGAGCGCGTCGTAGACGTCCTCGGCGGCCGCAGCGCGCAGCGCCTGTTCGGCCTGCTCGCGCCGCAGGACGCCGTGCGGGTCGACGGCGTCCTGCAGCGTGCCCGCGAAGAGCTGGCTGCCGGTGTCGCTGACCAGGATGGTGCGCCGCACGTCCTCGAGGGGTACGGAGCCCAGGTCCACGCCGCCGTACCGCACGCCCCACGGGCGGGCCGCGCGGGCGGCGTCCCGGGCCGCCATCAGCGCTCGGCGCTCCCGGCGGTCCGCTCGCGCGCGCCGACCCCAGCGGCGGCCGGTCTCCTCCAGCAGGGGCGGCGGCTCCTCCTCGACGGTGAAGAAGCGGCCGAGGCGGTCCGCCAGCGCCGCCGAGGACTCCGGCACCGGGCTGACCACCACGGTGAGCCGTCCGTGCCGGGCGAGGAAGCCGCTGGTCTCGTCGACCAGGTCGCCGTGCGCCGGCAGGGCCACCGGCGACGTCGGGTCGCTCCACGGCGGGGTGAGCTCCAGCACGGCGATCGCCTTGCGGGCCGAGACCAGGGCGCGGGTCAGCTTCTGGGTCAGCTCGAACAGCGTGCGGATCGGGCCGACCATGAACAGCCCGTAGCCCAGGAAGCTCACCAGCTCGCCGACCGTCAGCTCGCCGGCGTCCACGGCGCGGGTGCCGGCGTACATCAGCAGCACCAGGAAGCAGCCCGACATCAGCACGCCCACCGCCTCGATGGCGCCCTGCCAGACGCCCGCGGACACGCCGGCCCGCCGGGTCAGCTGGGACTGCCGCGCGTAGCTGCGGCCGAACGTGCCCTCGCCGCCGATGCCCCGCAGGATCCGCAGTCCGGCGACGATGTCGGTGGCCATGGAGGTCAGCGTGGAGCTGCGCTGTCGCTCCACCTCCTGGCGACGGTGCAGGGGGCGCAGCAGAGGAAGCGCCACGCCGAACAGCACGGGTGCGGCCAGCAGGACCAGGAGGCCCAGCTCCGGGGAGGTCAGCAGGACGATCGTGGCCACGGTCAGGAAGGCCACGAGCTGGGAGAGCCCCCGTGCCGTGACGTCGGTGAGCGCTCCGAACTCGTCGGCGTCGCTGGAGGCCACGCTGAGCACCTCGCCGGTCGGGGTGCGGCGAGGCAGGACGTGCCCGAGCTGCACCGCCTTGCGGGTCACCATCAGCGTGGTGCCGTACAGCGCGATCAGCCAGCTGCGGACCACGAGCGTGTGCAGCGCGATGCCGAACGCGGCCCCCGCCACCGTCACCAGCAGCAACAGGCCCGTCCACTGAAGCGTGCCCGTAGCCGAGCCGGCGAGGATGCCGCGGTCCACCGCGCGGCCCACCAGCCACGGCCCGACCGTCATCGGCAGCTGCCACAGCACACCGACCAGGGTCGCGCCGACGATGACGTCGGCCTGCTGGCGCAGCTGCCACAGCAGGAAACGCGCCGGCGACCTCAGGTCGGGCGCCGGCGCCGGTGTCTGGGTGGGTCGCGTGGGGAAGACCCTGACGCGTGGGGGGAAGTCATGCATCGCACCGTCGAGCGTAGGTGGCGGTGCTGCCCCCGGCGAGCGGGTTTCCTAGGATGAACGCGCCCGTTGCAGGCCGCCGCCCTAGTTGCGAGGAGCACCGCGTCATGCCCGAGATCAGCCGCGAGGAGGTCGCCCACCTCGCCGACCTCGCGCGGATCGACCTGTCCGACGCCGAGCTCGACCACCTCGCTCCCCAGCTGGCGGTCATCCTCGAGGCGATCGCCTCCATCTCCGACGTGGCCGCCGACGACGTGCCGCCGACCTCGCACGCCCTGCCGTTGGCCAACGTCTTCCGCGAGGACGTGGTCCGGCCGAGCCTGAGCGCCGAGGAGGCGCTGTCCGGGGCGCCGGTGCCGCCCGAGCAGCAGCGGTTCAGCGTGCCCCGGATCCTGGGGGAGGAGGCGTGAGCGACCTGACCCGGCGTACGGCGGCCGAGCTGGCCGACGCGCTCGCGAGCGGGGGGACCAGCTCGGTGGAGCTGACCTCGGCGCACCTGGACCGCATCGCCGCCGTCGACGGCGAGGTGCACGCCTTCCTGCACGTGGCCGCGGACGGCGCGCTGGCCGCCGCCCGGGCCTCCGACGAGCGCCGCGCGGCGGGGCATCCCGCCTCGGCACTGGACGGCGTGCCGGTCGCGGTCAAGGACGTGCTGGCCACCCGTGGGCTGCCGACCACCTGCGGCTCCCGGATCCTGGAGGGCTGGGTCCCTCCCTACGACGCCACGGTGGTGAGCAGGCTGCGCGCGGCCGGGCTGCCCGTCCTCGGCAAGACCAACATGGACGAGTTCGCGATGGGCTCGTCGACGGAGCACTCCGCCTACGGTCCGACGCACAACCCGTGGGACCTGGACCGGATCCCGGGCGGGTCCGGGGGAGGGTCGGCCGCGGCCGTGGCGGCGTTCGAGGCACCGCTCGCGGTCGGCACCGACACCGGCGGCTCCATCCGGCAGCCGGGTGCGGTGACGGGGACTGTCGGGGTGAAGCCGACCTACGGCGGGGTGTCCCGCTACGGCCTGGTGGCGCTGGCCAACAGCCTGGACCAGGCCGGGCCGGTCACCCGCACGGTGGTCGACGCGGCCCTGCTGCACGAGGTCATCGGCGGGCACGACCCGATGGACTCCACCTCCATCGACCAGCCCGTGCCGCCGGTGCTCGCGGCGGCCCGCCAGGGGGCCTCCGGCGACGTCGCCGGTCTGCGCATCGGTGTGGTCAGGGAGCTGACCGGGGAGGGCTACCAGGCCGGGGTGCAGCAGCGGTTCGACGAGGCGGTGCAGCTGCTCGTGGACGCGGGGGCCGACCTGGTCGAGGTGTCCTGCCCGACCTTCGTGCACGCCTTCGCCACCTACTACCTGATCCTCCCGGCTGAGGCGTCCTCGAACCTCGCGAAGTTCGACGCCATGCGCTACGGGCTGCGCGTCACCCCGGAGGACGTGCCAGCCCCCAGCGCCGAGGACGTCATGCGCGCCACCCGCGACCGCGGCTTCGGCGACGAGGTCAAGCGGCGCATCATCCTGGGCACCTACGCGCTGTCCAGCGGCTACTACGACGCCTACTACGGCCAGGCGCAGAAGGTCC
Source organism: Nocardioidaceae bacterium (assembly GCA_035634095.1). Lineage (GTDB taxonomy): Bacteria > Actinomycetota > Actinomycetes > Propionibacteriales > Nocardioidaceae > Nocardioides_B. The sequence continues at coordinate 29,647 of DASQDP010000116.1, forward strand.
GGACCCTGGTCAGCAGGGACTTCGCCGCAGCCTTCGAGAGGGCCGACGTGCTGCTCTCCCCGACCTCGCCGACCACTGCGTTCCGGCTGGGCGAGAAGCTCGACGACCCGGTGGCGATGTACCTCAACGACCTGGCGACCATCCCGGCGAACCTCGCCGGCGTCCCCGGCATCTCGGTGCCGAGCGGGCTCGCCGACGAGGACGGGCTGCCCACCGGCGTACAGGTGCTGGCGCCGGCGACGGCGGACGACCGGGTCTACCGGGTGGGGGCGGCGCTGGAGACGATGCTCACCGACCGCTGGGGCGGGCCGCTGCTCGACCGGGCCCCGGAGCTGGAGGAGGTAAGGGCATGACCGGGACGACCCTGCCGTCGGCCGAGCCGGTGCTGTCGTTCGAGGACGCGCTGGAGCGGTTCGACCCGACAATGGGCCTGGAGGTGCACGTCGAGCTGAACACTGCCTCCAAGATGTTCTGCGGCTGCGCCACCGGGTTCGGCGCCGAGCCGAACACCCAGGTCTGCCCGGTGTGCCTGGGCCTGCCCGGGGCGATGCCGGTGGTCAACGCGCGGGCCGTCGAGTCCGCGATCCGCATCGGGCTGGCCTTGAACTGCCGGATCGCGGAGTGGTGCCGGTTCGCGCGCAAGAACTACTTCTACCCCGACATGCCGAAGAACTTCCAGACCTCGCAGTACGACGAGCCGATCGCGTTCGACGGCTGGACGGACGTGGACGTCGACGGCCGGGTGGTCCGGGTCGAGATCGAGCGCGCGCACATGGAGGAGGACACCGGCAAGTCGCTGCACGTGGGCGGGGCGACGGGCCGGATCCACGGAGCGGACCACTCGCTGGTGGACTACAACCGCGCCGGCATCCCGCTGATCGAGATCGTCACCAAGACCATTCCCGGCACGCGCGAGCAGGCGCCGGCCGTGGCGCGGGCGTACGTGGCCCAGCTGCGCGACCTGCTGCTGGGCCTCGGGGTCTCGGACGTGCGCATGGAGCAGGGGTCGTTGCGGTGCGACGTCAACCTGTCGTTGGCGCCGGCGAGCTCCGGGACACTGGGCACCCGCACGGAGACGAAGAACGTCAACTCGCTGCGGTCGGTGGAGCGCGCGGTGCGCTACGAGATCGGCCGCCAGGCAGCCCTGCTGCGGGCGGGGGAGCGGGTCGTCCAGGAGACACGGCACTGGCACGAGGACACCGGGGTCACGACCTCGGGGCGGGAGAAGTCGGACGCCGAGGACTACCGCTACTTCCCGGAGCCGGACCTGGTCCCGGTGGCGCCGGCACCGCAGTGGGTCGAGGAGCTGCGCGCGTCGCTGCCCGAGCCGCCGCGCGAGCGCCGCGCCCGGCTGCAGACCGAGTGGGGCTTCACCGACCTCGAGATGCGCGACACGGTGGGCGCGGGCGCGCTCGGCCTCGTGGAGGAGACGATCGCCGCCGGCGCCCCGCCGGCCGCGGCGCGCAAGTGGTGGCTCTCGGAGCTGGCCCGTCGGGCCAACGAGCGCGGGGTCGAGGTCGGCGAGCTCGGGGTGCGGCCTTCCGACGTGGCCCGGGTGCAGGCCCTCGTCGAGGAGGGCAGGGTGAACGACAAGCTCGCCCGCCAGGTCTTCGACGGCCTGCTGGCGGGCGAGGGGACACCGGACGAGGTGGTCGAGAAGCGCGGTCTCGCGGTGGTCTCCGACGACGGGGCGCTCTCGGCAGCAGTGGACCGCGCCATCGAGGCCGACCCGGCGGTCGCTGACAAGATCCGCGACGGCAAGGTGGCCGCCGCAGGTGCGCTCATCGGCGCGGTGATGAAGGAGATGCGCGGTCAGGCCGACGCGGCGCGGGTCCGCGAGCTGATCCTCGACAGGCTCGCCCGCGGCTAGGTCATCAGCCCCAGGGGGGCGTAGGTCAGGCCTGGGAAGACCGAGGCGATGCTGCGGTCGGGGAACCGGCGGGTCACCACCTCGCCGATCACCTGGCGGTAGTCGGTGGTGACCGCGAGGTCCTGGTCGGGATGCCTGCCGTCGCCGAGGCCGGGCCAGCTGCCGTAGTACCTGCCACCCCTCACCCCGGCGCCCATCACCAGCATCATGGAGCCCCATCCGTGGTCCAGCCCACGGCTGCCGTTCTCCAGGATGCGACGGCCGAACTCGCTGATCGTCACCACGGTGACCCGCTGGCGCTGCGGTCCGAGGTCGCGCAGGAACGCGTCGAGGACCCCGGCGAGTCCCGCGGTCATCGCCTGCATGCCACCCCAGGCGGTGGTGCCGTAGCTGGCGTGCAGGTCCCAGGACCCGTAGTCGATGGTGACGACCTCGGTGCCGACGTCGGCCTTGATCAGCTGCGCGGTGTCCATCATGGCGTCGGCCAGGTCGGTGGCCGGGTACGAGCGCGGGTAGCTCACCCCCGTGGCGGGGGCGTACGGCTGCGTCACGGTGGGGGCGAGCCGGTCCACGGTGCGTACGGCGGCCCGGTAGGCGTCGTAGATCGGCACCCCCGTCCCGCCGGACCACACCAGGTCGAGCTGGCTGCGTCGCTGCGCGGCCAGCTTGTCCGTCGGCAGCGCGCCCACCAGCGACACGTCACCGAGGCGGCGCGCGGCCAGCCCGGGAGCGGACCCGGCCAGCGCGGTCGGCACGACGGAGGACCCGAGCTGCACCCCTTCGTCGGGGTCGGTGCGCGCGTTCAGCCCGATCATCCGGTTGACCCAGCCGCGGCGCTCCGGCGAGGCGGGGTCGGCGTCCTCGACCAGCTCCATGGCCGCGAAGTGCGACCTGTTCGGCATCGGCAGGCCGACCGCGTGCACGGCGGCGAGCTCCCCGGAGGTGAACGCCCACTCCAGCGGCCTCATGGCCGGGTGCAGGCCGAACATCGCATCGGCCGCCACCAGCGACGCGCGGGGTACGGCGATGGTGGGGCGCGCGGTGTAGTAGGTGGGGTCGCCGTGCGGCACCACCAGGCCCAGACCGTCGATGCCGCCGCGGAGGCTGAGCACGACGAGGACGTTGCCTCCGGCCGGGACGCCCTCAGCGGCGAAGGTCGTCTGTCGCGCGGCGTCCCCGAAGGTCGAGGTGGCCACCGCGGCGGCACCGGTGCCGGCCATCGCGCGCAGGAGGCGGCGCCTGCTGAGCTGCGTGGCGTCCCGGTAGCCCGAGCAGCACTCGGTCCGGCCGGCCTGGTCGCGAGTCACGGGGTCCCCTCAGCGTCGCATGTGGTCGGGTGAGTCGAGCAGCGTGCCGAGGAGCCGCACGAACATCCACGTGCACACCGGGTGGTCCCTGGTGAGCACCGTCGTGGGCCCGTAGCCGGTGGCGGTGACCGCGGCGGTCAGCAGACGCGAGTCCGAGCCCTTGCCCAGCAGCACGCGGCACAGGTGGTCGACGTACTGGTCGAGCCGGATCGACGGCTGCGGCAACCAGGACGCCGGCGTCCGGTAGGTGACGTCCACGGTGGGGTACCACCCGGCCGCCAGGTTCCAGTGCATGCGGAACGAGCTGAGCATCCGCGAGGCCGAGGACCAGGCAGGGTTGCCGACCGGCGACCCGTCGGGGCGTGGCCAGTGGTGAGGCAGGGTGCTCTCCAGGGACCAGACGCAGGAGCGCGCGAAGGAGAGGTCGCTGGTCGGCGGTGCCGCCGCGACCTCCAGCACGCGGCAGGTGGCGACGAAGTCCTCGACGGGCGTGCGCACCAGACGGTTGGTGGACGCCGCGAACTCCGGGTGCGCGACCAGGGTCCGCAGAGTGGCCCTGATGTCGGTCCCCGAGTCCCGGAAGGTCTGCGCGACCGCGCCGACCAGTGCGGAGGACGGCGCGTCGGAGACGAACCTGCGGGCCAGCCGGCGAGCGACACTCTGTGCCGTGGCGGGGTGGCGGGCCAGGTAGCGCAGGTAGTCGACGGCAAGCTGCTGCCCGTCGGGGGCGTCGTTGGGGGCCGCGAACCCCAGTACCTTGACGGTGCCGGTGGTGTGCCGCGCCGGGTCGTAGTAGCCGGCCCACGTGTTGTGCGCGTCCACCGTGTAGCCGGAGAGGATCCTGGCCGAGTCCTTCACCATCGTCTCGGTGTAGCCGGAGCCGCGGCCGACGGTGTGCAGCTCCAGCAGCTCGCGACCGTGGTTCTCGTTCGGGGCCCCCCTCACCGAGCGCCAGTTGTCGAGGTAGAGCAGCATCGCCGGGTGCAGGGCTGTGGCGACCAGGAGGTCGTCGAACCTGCCGAGCGCGTGGGCCCGGATCGTGTCGTCATAGGTCGAGCGGTGCACCCAGCCGAGGTCCGCGTTCGCGTGCACGTGCAGGTGGTCGGACCAGAAGCCCACCATGGTCTCGAGCAGCTGGCGGGTGGAGTAGACCTGGCGCAGCATCGAGCAGGCGGCGAGGTTCTCCGCGTACTTCCACGACTGCTTGGCGCCGGCCACATGCTTGCTCCAGCGGGTGGCCGGGGCGTCGGCGAGGTCGGGGTACCACCCCGGCAGCGCGAGCGCGGTCGCCGACTCGGGCACCGACGCGGGTGCCAGCTGGCGCTCGAACCAGGCCGTCTCGCCACCGTCGGCCACCATCGCGGCGAAGCTGGTGCGAGAGAGCCCGCAGCCCAGCCGGGACAGGTAGTGCCGCTGCTGCGCGGTGGGCAGCGGGGTGGCCCGGTAGGGGTTGGGGGCGTACGTCGCGGCGGACGCCGGAGCTGCCCGAAGTGCCGGAGCCGCGACCGAGGTGGCGACGGCGGCTGCTCCTCCCAGTAGCAGCCGACGCCGCGAAGCACTCGCGGTCATGCCCGGAGCATCGGCTGCCCCACCACGGGTCTTGAGGAGTGCCGCGCTGGCCGACGCTCAGCGCGGAGCGACCACCAGGATCCGGTCGTCCCCCGACCGCGGGTCGCCGCGCCCGTCGCGGTTGCTCGTGGTCACCCACAGGTTGCCGTCCGGAGCGGCGACCACGGTCCGCAGCCTGCCGAAGTCGCCGACGAAGAAGTCGCGCGGTCTTCCGGTGCCGCTCCCTTCGACCGGCACCTGCCAGAGCCGGCCGCCGCGCAGGGCGCCCGCCCACAGCGAGCCGTCCAGGAAGGCCAGCCCGGAGGGTGAGGCGTCCTCGGTGGCCCACTGCACGTAGGGGTTGCGGTACTCCTCGAGGTCGCCCTTTCCCTCGACCAGGGGCCAGCCGTAGTTGCGCGCCTTGTCGATGCGGTTCAGCTCGTCCCAGGTGTCGCGTCCGAACTCGGTGGCCCACAGCTGGCCGGTGTCGTCGAAGGCGAGGCCCTGCACGTTGCGGTGCCCCATCGTCCAGACCGGTGAGCCCTTCCGCGGGTTGCCCGGCGCCGGCTCTCCGTCCGCGGTGATGCGCAGGATCTTGCCGGCTAGCGACGAGCGGTCCTGGGCCAGCTGCTCGTCGCCGATCTCGCCGGTGGAGACGAACAGGGTGCCGTCCGGGGCGAACAGCAGCCGGCCGCCGTCGTGAATGAAGCCGTTGGGGATGCCCGTGAGCACGGGACGCGGCGGCCCGAGGCTGCGCCCGTCGTACGTCATCGTGACCACGCGGTTGTCGCGGTCGGTGGACAGGTAGGCGTACACCAGCTTGTCCGACGCGTACGACGGTGAGGTGGCCAGGCCCAGCAGGCCGGCCTCGCCCTGCGGGCTGACCCCCTCCACGCGGCCGACGGTGCGCACCTGCGACGACCTGCCGGTGCTCCGGACCGACACCACCCGGGTGGTGTCCCTCTCGCCGACCAGCGCGCTGCCGTCGGGGAGGAACGTGACGCCCCACGGCGCACGCAGCCCGGTGGCCACCGTGCCCACCACACGCGGCGTGCCGGGCTTGCGCTGCGGCGGCTGCGCCGACTTCGACGACGGCGCGGGCGACGACGCCGACGGCTCACCGGTGCGGGTGCTGGGCTGCGGAGCTGACGACGCGGTCCCCAGCCCGGAGGGGTCCCCCGCCTCCGACGAGCAGGCGGCCGTCCCCGCGAGCAGGGCCAGCACCGCGGAGCAGGCGCGCAGGGCAGTTCTCACGCTGCGAGCCTACGGGCGCGCCCGAACGTCAGGCGCTGGAGCGGAGCCGGCCGGTGACCGGCTCCGGTCGCGCCGGCCGGGAGGCGAGGTAGGCCTCGACCTCGAGCCGGTCAAGGCGCTGCCGGGCGAGCGTCGTCGCCGCCACGAGGGCGTTGCGCCGGGCCTGCCGCTGGTCGGCACCCGGCCAGAGCTCCACGGCCTGGAGCACCCATCGCGGAGGCGTCAGGCGGTGAAGCGGCACGGTTCTGGGCACGGAGGACCCCCTGGAGCTGCGCGGTCGAGTCGGGCGAGGACCGTCGCACCGATGCTAGGCCCGTCTGCCGGTCGGGAGTGTCAACGCGGTGTGACGATCCGGTGAACGCGGCTCCACCCCGGAAGCGGCACCGGCGCGGTGCCCGTCGCCGGCAGGTCGCCGGTGGGACGCCAGTAGGTTGTGCCGATGGCGAACGACGAACCGCTGGTGTGGCTGCCCTTCGACCCCGCGGAGCTCGGCGAGGCGCCCGCGGGGCTGCGCTACGAGGTGGTGCGGCCGACACCCGAGCAGCTGCCCACCTCTGCGGCGGACGTCGAGTTCTACGTGCTGCCCTACGACGTCGGGCCCGGGTCGGGAACGGTGCTGCAGCGGATGCCCCGGCTCCGGGTGGTGCAGACGCTGACCGCGGGCGTCGACCATGTGCGCAGCGACATCCCGGACGGGGTGCTGCTCTGCAACGGCCGGGGCATCCACAACGCCTCGACGGCGGAGCTGGCCCTGACCCTGACCCTGGCGTCGCTGCGCGGCATCCCCGGCTTCGTCGACGACCAGCACCGGAGCCGTTGGAACCACGGCGAGCGGCTCGCGTTGGCCGACCGCACCGTGCTGATCGTCGGGTACGGCGACATCGGGCGCGACGTGGAGCGCCGGCTGCTGCCGTTCGAGGTCGAGGTGCTGCGGGTGGCCCGGACGGCTCGGGACGGCGTACACGCCCTGGCGGACCTCCCCGAGCTGCTGCCCCGCGCCGACGTGGTCATCCTGATCATCCCGAGCACCAGCGAGACCCAGGGCCTCGTGGACGCCCGCTTCCTCGGCTGGATGAAGCCGGGAGCACTGCTCGTCAACGTCGCGCGCGGCACCGTGGTGGTGACCGACGACCTGGTGGCGGCGCTCGAGGCGGGCCACGTGCGGGCCGCCCTGGACGTCACCGATCCCGAGCCGCTGCCGGCCGGGCACCCGCTGTGGACAGCGCCGAACCTCCTCGTCACGCCGCACGTGGGTGGCGCCACCCCGGCCATGTGGCCCCGCGCCTACCGGCTGGTGCGGGAGCAGCTGGAGCGGTTCGCCGCCGGGCACCCCGTCGAGAACGTGATGACGGGGGAGTACTGAGCGAACAGATGACTTTTCGGGGGTTCCCGGGTCTAGAGTCCAGAGCGGCCCTCCGGGGCCGAGGACCGAGGCCAGGAGCGACTGATGGCGCGCACCGTTCTGATGATCGGCACCCGCAAGGGTGCCTGGATCGCGACCAGCGACGAGAGCCGCACGACCTGGGACCTGTCCGGTCCCGACGATCTGCGCAGCGAGGTGCATGCGGTCGCGGTCGACCGCCGCGGGGACGCTCCCCGGCTGCTCCTGGCCAGCCGGCACTGGCACTGGGGCCCGCAGGTGCTGCACTCCGACGATCTGGGCCAGACCTGGGAGCGGGGTCCGGACGGCGCCCTTGCCTTCCCGGAGGACACCGGCCGCACCCTGGAGGCGGTGTGGTCGCTCGCGCCGTCGCCGGCGGACCCGGACGTGGTCTGGGCGGGCACCGAGCCCTCGGCGCTCTTCTGCTCCCGAGACCGGGGCCGGACGTTCGAGATGGTGCGCCCGCTGTGGGACCACCCGCACCGTGAGCAGTGGGGCGCCGGGTTCGGTGGCCAGGCGATCCACACGCTGCTGCCGCACCCGACCGACCCGCAGCAGCTCACCGTGGCGATGTCCACGGGCGGCGTCTACCGGACCTTCGTCGGCGGCGGCTCGTGGGCGCCCGCGAACACCGGCATCCAGGCGGTCTTCCTGCCGGAGGGCTCCCAGTTCCCGGAGTTCGGGCAGTGCGTGCACAAGGCCACCCGCGACCCCGAGGACCCGGACCGGCTCTACCTGCAGAACCACGGCGGCGTCTACCGCAGCGACGACGGCGGCGACACCTGGACGTCCATCGCCGCGGGCCTGCCGAGCGACTTCGGCTTCCCGGTGGTGGCGCACCCGAGCCGATCAGGCACGCTGTGGGTGTTCCCGCTCGAGGGCGCCGACGGCCGGTTCCCGGTCAAGGGCACGTGCAGCGTCTGGCGGTCCCGGGACGCGGGCGAGTCCTGGCAGGAGCTGCACGCGGGCCTGCCCGACGGCTTCTTCGCGGGCGTGATGCGCGACGCCATGTGCGTCGACGACGCCGACCCCGCAGGCGTCTACTTCGGCAGTCGGGACGGCTCGGTGTTCGCGAGCGCCGACGAGGGGGACTCCTGGCGGCCGGTCGCCGAGCACCTGCCGGACGTGCTGTCGGTGCGCGCCGCCGTCGTGTAGCGACCGGCCCGCGACGCCGACGCTGACGTCGGAGCGGCGTACCATCCCGACATGCCCGAGCGCACCCCCGACCGCCCTGAACGACCCGACATCAAGCCCCGCAGCCGCCAGGTGACCGACGGGCTGGAGAGCACCGCCTCACGGGGGATGCTGCGCGCGGTCGGCATGGGCGACGACGACTGGGCGAAGCCGCAGATCGGGGTGGCCTCGTCGTGGAACGAGATCACCCCGTGCAACCTGTCGCTGGACCGGCTCGCCAAGGCGGTCAAGAACGGTGTGCACGCTGCCGGTGGCTATCCGCTCGAGTTCGCGACCATCTCGGTCTCCGACGGCATCTCGATGGGGCACGAGGGCATGCACTTCTCGCTGGTCTCGCGGGAGGTCATCGCCGACAGCGTGGAGACGGTGATGATGGCCGAGCGGCTCGACGGCTCGGTGCTGCTCGCCGGCTGCGACAAGTCGCTGCCCGGGATGCTGATGGCCGCCGCCCGCTTGGACCTGGCGTCGGTCTTCCTCTACGCGGGCTCGATCATGCCGGGGCAGGTGGACGGCCGTGACGTCACGATCATCGACGCGTTCGAGGCCGTCGGCGCCTGCGTGGCCGGCCGGATCACCCGGGAGGAGGTGGACCGCATCGAGCGGGCCATCTGCCCGGGGGAGGGCGCCTGCGGCGGCATGTACACCGCCAACACCATGGCGGCCGTCGGGGAGGCGCTGGGCATGTCGCTCCCAGGATCGGCCGCTCCTCCTGCGGTGGACCGGCGCCGGGACGGCTTCGCCCACCGCTCCGGACAGGCCGTGGTCGGGATGCTGCGCGAGGGGATCACGGCCCGGCAGATCATGACGCGGGAGGCGTTCGAGAACGCCATCGCCGTGGTGATGGCGCTCGGCGGCTCCACGAACGCCGTGCTGCACCTGCTGGCCATCGCGCGGGAGGCCGAGGTGGAGCTCACCCTCGACGACTTCAACCGGGTCGGCGACCGCGTCCCGCACCTGGGGGACCTCAAGCCGTTCGGTCGCTACGTCATGAACGACGTGGACAAGATCGGTGGCATCCCGGTCGTCATGAAGGCGCTCCTGGACGCCGGGCTGATGCACGGCGACTGCCTCACCGTGACCGGTCGCACCCTGGCCGACAACCTGGCCGACATCGCACCCCCGGACGTGGACGGCACCATCATCCGCGAGCTCGCGAAGCCCATCCACGCCACCGGCGGCATCACCGTCCTGAAGGGGTCGCTGGCCCCGGAGGGCGCCGTGGTGAAGTCGGCGGGGTTCGACGAGTCCACCTTCGTGGGCACCGCCCGCGTCTTCGACGGCGAGCGGGCCGCCATGGACGCGCTGGAAGCCGGGCAGATCGCGGCGGGCGACGTGGTGGTGATCCGCTACGAGGGGCCCAAGGGCGGACCGGGCATGCGGGAGATGCTCGCGATCACCGGAGCCATCAAGGGCGCCGGCCTCGGCAAGGACGTGCTGCTGATCACCGACGGTCGCTTCTCCGGAGGCACCACCGGCCTCTGCGTCGGCCACGTGGCGCCCGAGGCCGTGGACGGCGGCCCGATCGCGTTCGTCCGCGACGGTGACCAGATCACGCTCGACGTCTCCGGCAGGCTCCTCGACGTGGCCGTGGACGCGGAGGAGATCGCCGCGCGCCGCGACGGCTGGACGCCCAACGAGCCGAAGTTCACCCGCGGCGTGCTCGGGAAGTACGCCAAGGTGGTGCAGTCAGCCGCGCACGGTGCCGTCTGCGGGTGAGTTGTCCACCGGCGGGACAAGGTAGCCGCGACTTGACCGAGGGGGTCGTGTCAGCGAATGATCCGTCCCCATGACGACCTCGACCCGGCCCCGCCACCGTCGAGGTCTGGCCGCGGTGGCCGCCGGCATCGTGCTGGTGCTGGCCGCGACGACCGCCCCGCCTGCGTTTCCGGCTGACGTCGTCGAGGCACCGCAGCCCGGGGCGGGGGTCTACACCGTGGTGCTGGCCACCCCGCCTGCGGCCCCGTACACCGGTGGCGCCTCGGGGTTCGGGGGAGCTGACGGCACCCGCCCCGCCCCCCGCTCACGCGAGGCGCAGAGCCATCGGCAGCTGCTCGCCGGACGGCAGCAGGCCCTGCTCGCGAGGATCGGCAGCCCCCGGACGCTGTACCGCTACACCACGGCGCTGAACGGGTTCACCGCCCGGCTGACCGCCGCGCAGGTGCAGGAGCTGCGCGCGGACGACTCCGTGCTCACCGTCCGGGCGGACCGACGCGTCCAGGCGGCCACGACAGGCACCCCCCGGCTGCTCGGCCTCACCGGTCGGCGGGGGGCGTGGGCCAGGAGCGGCGGCCCCGCCCGGGCCGGACGCGGAGTGGTCGTGGGTGTCCTGGACACCGGGATCTGGCCGGAGAACCCTTCCTTCCGCGGGCGTCCCCGGGTGCCGACGATCCCCGGGTTCCGCGGTGCCTGCCAGCCCGGGGAGGGATGGTCCCGCACGACCTGCAACTCCAAGGTCGTCAGCGCGCGGTACTTCCACCAGGGTGTGTCCCAGAAGACCACCGGCATCGTCGACGAGGACTACCTCTCCCCGCGCGACGGCGAGGGCCACGGGTCCCACACCGCCGCGACCGCCGCCGGCAACCACCGCGTCCCGGTCACCGTCGAGGGGGACCGTCTCGGCCGGGTCTCGGGCATGGCTCCGGCCGCGAAGATCGCGGTTTACAAGGTGCTGTGGAGCGTCCGCGACCCCGGCGACGGTGCGGTGCGGAGCACCGGCATGGAGAGCGACCTCGTCGCTGCGATCGACCGCGCCGTCCGCGACGGGGTGGATGTGCTGAGCATGCCGGTCACGTCCACCGGTGACGGCGACCGCTTCGACGACCCGTCCGACCTGGCCCTCCTGAGGGCGGCTGCGGCGGGCGTGTTCGTCGCCGCCGCGGCGGGGAACCAGGGCCCCGGAGCCCGCACGGTGACCAACGACGCCCCGTGGCTCACCACCACCGCAGCGGTCACCACGCACCACTACCGGGGAACGCTCGTGCTCGGGGACGGCCGGCGGTACGTCGGCGCGATGGTGTCGAACCGGGCCGTCCCCCGACGGCGGTTGGTGTACGCCGGTGACATCCCCGCCCCCGGGGTCCCCGCCGAGGCAGCCGCACTGTGCGCTCCCGGCTCCCTGGACGCCCTGCGGGCGCGGGGGAGGGTCGTCGTGTGCGACCGCGGCACGTACCCACGCAACCTCAAGGGGCTCGAGGTGCGACGGGCTGCCGGCGCGGGGATGGTGCTCGTCAACATCGCGGTGGACGAGCCGCTCAACGAGGACGTTCAGTCCGTGCCGACGGTCCACCTGGGCGCCCGTCAGGGGACGGCCGTGCGCCGCTACGCCCGTACCCCGTCGGCCCGCGCGGCCCTCGCCCCCGGCGGACGCGACCGCACGGCTCAGCCGCGCATCGCCGACTTCTCCTCCCGGGGTCCCGCGGTCGCGGGGGACGGAGACCTGGTGAAGCCGGACCTCGCGGCGCCCGGGTCGAGCATCCTGGCTGCGGTCGCCCCGCCGTTCAAGCTGGGACGCCGTTGGGAGCTGCTGTCCGGCACGTCCATGGCCTCCGCCCACATCGCCGGTCTGGCCGCGCTTGTCCGCTCGCACCGCCCGGGCTGGTCCCCGATGGCGGTCAAGTCCTCGATGATGACCACCGCCAGCGGCCTGAGGGGCCGGTACGCCCCGTTCGTGAAGGGCGCGGGACAGGTGAACGCCCGGCGCTTCCTGGACCCGGGCCTGGTCCTGGACTCCCGGGTGGGCGAGTGGCGGAGGTTCCTGGCGGGTCAGCGCGGGAGCACCGGCGCGGGCGCGCCGGGCGGCGCCCGGCCCTTGGACGCGAGCGCGCTGAACCTCCCCTCAATCGCCATCGGTGACCTGGTCGGCCGCAGGGCGATCGTCCGGCGGGTGACGAACGTGACCGGGCGGTGGGAGCGGTACACCGTCTCCAGCGCCGGGCTGCCCGGGATCGCCGTGCGGCCCCGGGCGCGGCGGGTGTGGGTAGGGCCCGGACGGACCCGGACCATCTCAGTCACGTTCACCGCCACCCGGACCGCGCGCTTCCACCGCTTCGTCGGCGGCCGGTTGGTGCTACGGGGCAGCCGGGGTCACGTGGTTCGGCTCCCCGTGGCGGTCCGCGCCCGGGGCTGAGACGCCGGTTCCACATCCTGGGACAGGCTTCGGGCCCGCTTGACGAGGCCGCGGGCACCGGCGACCGTAGACCCATGCGTTCAGCCATCCTTGTACGCCCGAGACGCGCCTGCTGAAGCCGTTCTTCCGCAAGCGCGTCCCCCTCGTCTGCCCTCAGGGCCGGGGGGGTTTTTTGTTGGGTCGAGAATGGCGACGTTCGACTACACAGGAAGGCCATCATGAGCGAGCAGGGCGCCGGAGCCGGTGGAGAGGCGATGACGGGTGCGCAGAGCCTGATCAGGTCGCTGGAGTACGCCGGCGCGGACAACGTGTTCGGGCTGCCGGGCGGGGCCATCCTCCCGGCGTACGACCCGCTGTACGACTCGGCCGCGATCCGGCACATCCTGGTCCGGCACGAGCAGGGCGCCGGCCACGCGGCGCAGGGCTACGCCACCGCCACCGGCAGGGTCGGCGTCTGCATGGCCACCAGCGGACCCGGGGCCACCAACCTGGTCACCCCGCTGGCGGACGCCTACATGGACTCCGTGCCGATGGTCGCCGTCACCGGGCAGGTGTCCAGCGCCGCGATCGGCACCGACGCCTTCCAGGAGGCGGACATCCGCGGCATCACCATGCCGATCACCAAGCACAACTTCCTGGTCACCGACCCGCGTGACATTCCCCGCACGGTCGCCGAGGCCTTCCACATCGCCTCGACGGGCCGGCCCGGCCCGGTGCTCGTCGACGTCGCCAAGGACGCGATGCAGGCGCGGACCACCTTCGCCTGGCCGACCGAGCTGCTGCTCCCCGGGTACCGCCCGGTCACCCGACCCCACGCCCGTCAGGTCCGCGAGGCAGCCCGGCTGATCCTGGAGGCGCGTCGCCCGGTGCTGTACGTCGGCGGGGGCGTGATCCGCGCCGGCGCGCACCGTGAGCTGCTCACCCTCGCGGAGCTCACCGGCATCCCCGTGGTCACCACGTTGATGGCACGCGGCGCCTTCCCCGACAGCCACGTGCAGCACCTCGGGATGCCCGGCATGCACGGCACCGTCGCGGCGGTGGCCGGTCTGCAGCGCAGCGACCTGATCGTCAGCCTCGGCGCGCGCTTCGACGACCGGGTGACCGGCAACCTCGACTCCTTCGCGCCGCACGCGAAGGTGGTGCACGCCGACATCGACCCCGCGGAGATCGGCAAGAACCGGCGGGTCGACGTGCCGATCGTGGGCGACGCCCGCGAGGTGATCACCGACCTGGTGCTGGCTCTGCGCACCGCCGCGGACGCGGGTGAGCAGGGCGACTACGAGGCCTGGGTGCAGTTCCTCGCCGGGGTCAGGAAGAAGTACCCCCTCGGCTACGACTCGCCGCCCGACGGCTCGCTGGCACCGCAGTACGTCATCGAGCGCCTGGGCAAGATCGCCGGGCCGGAGGCGATCTACGTCTCCGGGGTCGGGCAGCACCAGATGTGGGCGGCGCAGTTCGTCGGCTACGAGCACCCGGGCACCTGGATCAACTCCGGCGGCCTCGGCACCATGGGCTTCTCGGTCCCTGCAGCCATGGGCGCCAAGGTCGGACGTCCGGACGCCACTGTGTGGTCCATCGACGGCGACGGCTGCTTCCAGATGACCAACCAGGAGTTGGCCACCTGCGCCATCGAGGGCATCCCCATCAAGGTCGCGATCATCAACAACGAGTCGCTCGGCATGGTGCGGCAGTGGCAGACGCTCTTCTACTCCGAGCGCTACTCCAACACCGACCTGCAGGGTCGAGGCACCCGGGGCGGCAGCCCCGGCGGCTCTCCCGCGGGGGCGGTCCGGATCCCCGACTTCGTCAAGCTCGCCGACGCCTACGGCTGCGTCGGCCTGTCCTGCGACTCGCCCGAGGACGTGGACAGCACGATCACCAAGGCGATGGAGATCAACGACGTGCCGGTGGTCGTGGACTTCCGGGTGCACCGCGACGCGATGGTGTGGCCGATGGTCGCCGCCGGGACCAGCAACGACGACATCAAGTTCGCGCGGGACATGGCGCCCACGTTCGAGGACGACGACCTGGAAGGCGGTCGGCACCGGCCATGACGAGCAACAGGCACACGCTGTCGGTGCGGGTGGAGAACAAGCCCGGCGTGCTCGCCCGGATCGCCGGGCTGTTCAGCCGCCGCGGCTACAACATCGACTCTCTCGCGGTCGGCCCCACCGAGCATCCCGAGGTGTCCCGGATGACCATCGTGGTCAACGTGGAGCAGTCCCCGCTCGAGCAGGTCACCAAGCAGCTCAACAAGCTGGTCGAGGTGATCAAGGTCGTCGAGCTGGACCGGGAGATGTCGGTCAACCGCGAGCTGCTG
>DASQDP010000117.1:0-1544 GCA_035634095.1 Nocardioidaceae bacterium
TGGCCGCCGTGACGGTGCTCGCGCTGGCCCTGGGCTGGCACCTGGTCGCCTCGATCGGCGGCGGCGACATGCCCGTCGTCGTCTCGATGCTCAACAGCTACTCGGGCTGGGCCGCGGCGGCCTCGGGCTTCCTG
Organism: Nocardioidaceae bacterium; assembly: GCA_035634095.1. Taxonomy (GTDB): domain Bacteria; phylum Actinomycetota; class Actinomycetes; order Propionibacteriales; family Nocardioidaceae; genus Nocardioides_B. The sequence continues at coordinate 135 of DASQDP010000117.1, forward strand.
CTCGACAACGACCTGCTGATCATCACCGGCGCGCTGGTGGGCTCCTCGGGTGCCTACCTGTCCTGGATCATGTGCCGGGCGATGAACCGCTCGTTCCTGTCGGTCATCGCCGGCGGGTTCGGTAACGAGGGCAGCACCGCCTCGGGCACCGAGGACGGCGAGCACACGGAGACGACCGCCGAGGAGGTCGCCGAGCTGCTGCGCGACGCGAAGTCCGTCGTCATCACGCCCGGCTACGGGATGGCGGTGGCGCACGCGCAGTACCCGGTGGCGGAGCTGACCCGGCAGCTGACCGAGCGCGGCGTCGAGGTCCGCTTCGGGATCCACCCGGTCGCCGGGCGGCTGCCCGGGCACATGAACGTGCTGCTGGCCGAGGCCAAGGTGCCCTACGACGTCGTCCTGGAGATGGACGAGATCAACGACGACCTCGCCACGACCTCCGTCGTCCTGGTCATCGGCGCCAACGACACGGTCAACCCGGCCGCGCTGGAGGACCCGGGCAGCCCGATCGCCGGCATGCCGGTGCTGCAGGTGTGGGAGGCCGAGCACGTCGTGGTCTTCAAGCGGTCGATGAGCACCGGCTACGCCGGCGTGCAGAACCCGCTGTTCTTCCGGGAGAACACCCGCATGCTCTTCGGCGACGCCCGCGAGCGGGTCGAGGACATCCTCAAGGCGCTCTAGCGACCGCACGGCGGTTGCGGGGGCGGCCCCGGTCCTCGACGGTGGTGGGGTGGACCCCTTCCGAGGTCTGGGCCTCCCCCGCATCCCCGGCCTGTCCGAGCTGGTCGACGTCATGCAGAGACAGACCGAGGCGCTGGCGCAGCTGCCGCGGACGCTGACCGACCTCAACGGCGCCGTCCGTGAGCTCGTCGCGGCCACGCGGGTGGCCACCGAGGCCATCGCGTCGGCACAGCGGACCGCCGAGCGGCTCGAGGGTCTGGTCGAGGAGCTCGAGGAGCCGGTGCGTGCGCTGCGCCCCGGGCTCGAGCGCGTGGGCCGGGTGCTCGACGACCCGGCGATCGACACCGTGCCCGACACGCTGCGCACCGTCGCCGACGACCTGCTGCCGCTGGTCCACGGGCTGCGCCAGGCCACCGACCGGGTCGGCTCGGTCACCGGCTTCCTGCGGCGCCGTGCGCCTGGGAACAAGGGCGGCCCGGAGGACGACGAGCCGTCGGCCTAGGTCCGGTCGCGCTCCAGCAGGAAGGCGAACGGGTCGGGCAGGCCGCGCAGGTCCATCAGCCCGAGCAGCAGGTCCGGGGTGACCTGCCGGAAGACGTCGACCACCGGCAGGCGGTCGTAGACCAGCGCCGCGGTGGGCACGCCGCGGTGCACCACCGGGCGCAACCGGGCGGTGGGCCGGCGGGTGCTCAGCAGCGGCCGGACTGCGGTGAACGCCAGCCGCGCCGG
>DASQDP010000118.1:0-1516 GCA_035634095.1 Nocardioidaceae bacterium
GCAGGGCCGCGGAGTCGTCGCCCGCGCCGGCCATCCGGAAGATGTCGTTCGCGTAGTAGAGGATCGCGTTGATCCCCGACAGCTGGTTGAACGCGGCGATCGCCACCGCCAGCAGGATGACCTTGCGGTTCTGTCGCACGAGGACCGGCGCCCGGGCCGCCGCGGCGTCCTTGGCCAGCGTCTGCTCGATCTCCCGGATCTCGAACTCCGCCTCGTCCCGGGAGTTCGTGAGCCGGTGGACCGCCTCGACGGCCTCCGCGCGGCGCCCCACCATGTACAGCCAGCGCGGCGTCTCCGGCGTGGTGAACAGCAGCAGGAAGAAGACCACCGCCGGGAAGGCCATGACCATGAACATCCAGCGCCACGCGATGTCGGCCGGCAGCGTGCTGGCCAGGATGTAGTTCGACAGGTACGCCAGCAGGATGCCGAGCACGATGTTGAACTGCACCAGCCCGACCAGCCGACCGCGATACCTCGGCGGGGCGACCTCGGCGGTGTAGATGGGCGCGACCACCGAGGCCACGCCCACGCCGATGCCGCCGACGAACCGGAAGAACATGAACAACCAGAGGTTCGTGACCAGGCCGGTGCCCAGAGCGCCGACGACGAAGAGGATGCCGATCGCGAACAGCACCTTCTTGCGGCCGTAGCGGTCCGCTGGCTTCCCGGCGATCAGCGCGCCCACGATGGTGCCGAGCAGCGCCGTCGCGACGGTGAAGCCGAGCCAGAACCCGCCGATCTCGTAGACCCGCTCGAGGTCCTCGGTGGTGCCGGAGATGACTGCGGTCTCGAAGCCGAACAGCAGGCCACCGAGAGCCGCGACGATCGCGCTGCGCAGGACGAGGGCATTCATCGGGGGACTCCCTCACGCCTCGAGGATCGGTACGTCCTGGACGAGGTCGGATCCGCCGGTCCACCCCCCGCAGCGCTCCGGCGGTCCGTCGGGGGCAGGGTAGGAAGGGGCCGCATCGGCGGACAAGGGTCGACCTTCCGGTACGGAGAGGTTCCCGGCGCGTCGTCCACGACCCGCCGGGATGGGGTCCTCCCGAGACGAGGAGCTACGGGTCACGGCGTCGTGGCCGATCTCCCCCGGCGCACTGCCACGTCGAGATCGCGACGTGTCCGCACGGTCACGGCCTGGGGTCTCCACCTGCGCCTCCGGGCGAGGTGTCGGCCCGTCTCCCCGCGAGCTGCGTCTCCCAGTCCAGCTCCCGTCGACGACCGGGTACGTCCGTCAGGGGCCGAGCGCCAGGTCCAGCTCCTCTGCGGCGATCTTCTGGACGACTGCGTGCGGGTGGAACCTGGCCGACATCCGCTGCAGCTCGGACGCGACGGCACGCCGGTGTTCGGGATGCTCGAGGAACCAGCGCAGCCGCTCCTCCAGCGGCTCCTCGCCCGGCTCGTACAGGACGTCCGGGTGGCCGTCGCAGATCTCCGGGTAGCTGCCGATCCGCGGGAGGACGCAGCAGTTGCCCGTGTACATCGCCTCCAGCGTCGACACGCCGAGGCTCTCGTG
>DASQDP010000119.1:0-2643 GCA_035634095.1 Nocardioidaceae bacterium
GCCCTGCCCGTCTCGGAGGACAACCCGTACGGCCTGGCCCTGGTGCAGCGCAGCCGTCCGCTGCTCACCGAGTCCGAGGGCAGGCAGGACGTCGACTGGGCCAGCCACGCAGCCGGGCGCGGACGGCGCCACAGGTGGGCGGCGCACACCAGGCAGGCGGCGGCCAGCGCGACCGTCCCGGCGGCCGGCCATCCGGCCGGACCCGCCGGGACCACCAGCGCGTGCAGCGCGGCGCACCCGGCCGCGGCACCCGCCGCGGACCGGGCGAGCAGCCGGGGGAGCGCCGCCGCCCCGAGCGGCTGCGCCGTCGGTCCCGGGCTGGCCCCGTCCAGAGGCTCGCCGCGAGCCTGCGAGCGGTGAGGAGGACGGGGTCCTTCTCTCAGTGGCACCGCGACGGGGCGGGTGGGACGTCGAGGGCCGGGTTGCGGTCGAAGAAGCCGACCGGCTTGAGCTGGAAGCTGACGACGTCGACCGGCATGACCGGCCAGTCCTCGGGCCGGGTGATGTGGTGGATGCCGAACACGTGCCACAGCACGATGTCGGTGTCGGCGATCGACCGGTCGGCCCGCGTCCACTCCGGCAGCCCGGCGTCCCGGCGGCTCTGGTTGCAGAACTCCCCGGAGGGCCAGCGCTCCTCCTCGGCGAACGGGGTGACCCACAGCGGGTGCTCGATCGCCTCGGCCCGCCGGAGGACCGGTGAGCCACGGTCGAACATCGCCGGGATCGACGCCGAGGGCACCAGCTTGTAGCCGGTCGGCGTCCCCAGCCGGTTGTGCCGGTGGCGGTTGACCACCTTCCAGCTGCGCTGGCTGGCCCAGTCGACGTCCTGCCTGCCCTCGGACTCGGTGAGCAGCGGGCGGCTGCGCTGCACCAGGGCCAGGCCGTACGGGTTGTCCTCCGAGACGGGCAGGGCCTCGCTCTCGGAGACGACGACCGTGTTCTCCGGCCCGTCGACCTCCATGTCCATGCGGGCGACGATGAAGTGCTGGTGGAACGGGGCGTAGGTGCGCTCGTCGACCACCGACCCGTACGGCGGGACGTCGTCCTCGAACGCGCTGGTCACCATGATCCCGGTGGCCCGTACCTCGCACTCGATCGTGCCGTCCTGGTAGAAGCGCCAGTAGGTGAGGTACTCGTAGTTCGCCACGGTCGCGTGGAAGGAGACCACCATCCGCCGCGACCGGCGCACCTCGGCCCCGGCCCGCTCGTCGACGTGCTTCCACAGCACGCCGTCGTCCTCCTCGTGCAGGCAGATGGCGTTCTCGATCGTGTAGGGCTCACCGCGGGTGTCGTGCAGGACCGCGTCGACGTAGGTGATCTCGCCGAGGCAGTCGCAGCCCAGCTTGAGCGAGGTGGTCATGAAGCCCAGCCCCCACTCGCCGATGTCGAAGGCGGTCCGGCGGTGGTGGTCGGGGCTCGGGTCGCGGTAGGGGACGACCATCTCGGCGAAGGACAGCCGGTGCGCGATGGACCGGCCGTCGTAGCCGACCCGGTGCAGCACGAGGCCCTCGCGGTGGTTGAAGCCCAGCCGCATCGTCCAGTTCTGCCAGCGCAGCTCGTTGCCGTCGAGGGTGAACGAGACGCCCTCGGGCTGGGTGATCTCCAGGGGCTTGACGTCCGTGCGCTGCTGGAGGCCGGGCACCAGCGCCGGCACGTACTCGCCCATGACGTCGGGGCGCGGCGGCGGCGGGGTGTCCTCGACCCGCAGCAGCTCCATGCTGTTGAGGTCGACGACGAAGTGCAGGCCGCTCACCGGGTTGGCGTAGGGGTTGCCCTCGGGCGCCGACCGGAGCCAGACGTCGGTCCAGCCCACCCGGCGGTCCTGCAGGCCCTCGGGGATCAGCGAGTGCCCGTAGGCCCACGTGTCGATGAGGACCAGGTCCAGGTCGGTGATGCCACGTCCCGCCAGGGCCTCGACGACGGCCGGGTGCTCGATGAGCACCTCGTGCGCCTCGTGCCACTCGTCGAGGGTCATGTTGGCCTGCTCGCCGGGCACCGCCTCCCACGACAGGACCCTGCCGTCGGTGGTGTGGCCGTCGGTCAGGGAGACCACCGCCTTGTACGGCGTCCCCTCGTCGCGGCTCCAGCAGGTCACCCGGGCCTCGCGGCGGATCGGGTCGCCGGGGCGGAACGCGCGGACGACGTCCTTGGCCGGCTCGCGCAGCTCGATGGAGGCGAACCGCCAGCGCTCGTCCACGCCGCGGTCACGGCGCAGCACGGCCGCGGCGGCGCGGAACTCGTCGGCGGTCAGCGGGTCGAGCGGGTGCGCGGTCATGCGGGTCCTTCCGGGAGGGAGCGGTCGGCGAGCAGGGGCAGGGAGGGGTCCCAGCGGGTGCCGTCGCGGGCGTCGCGACGGCGGCGGGCGAGGGCCGACAGCGCCTCGAGGACGACGCGGTTGGCCAAGGCCGCGGTGATGTCGGCGTGGTCGTAGGGCGGGCTGACCTCGACGACGTCCACGCCGACCACCGGCAGCTAGAGGCAGATCCGGCGCACCGAGTCCAGCAGCTGCCGGGCGGTGAGCCCACCCGGCTCCGGGGTGCCGGTGCCCGGCGCGTGGGCGGGGTCGCACACGTCGATGTCGACGGACAGGAAGACGCCCTCGCACTCGTCGGTCGCGATCGTGAAAGCCTCGGTCAGCACGTG
>DASQDP010000120.1:0-41605 GCA_035634095.1 Nocardioidaceae bacterium
GCGCCCGCGTCTACATCATCGACCACGTCAAGCCCGGCACCACGATCGAGCGCCGCATCGAGGTCTCCAACGACACCGGCAAGCCCACCGACGTCGCGGTCTACTCCGGCGCCGCGGCCATCAAGGCCGGCTCCTTCGTCGGCCTCGAGGGCGACACCCCCAACGAGCTGACCACCTGGACCAAGGTCGGCAGCCCCCGGCTGCGGCTGGCCGACGGCGCCAAGGAGATGGTCGACGTCACCATCGACGTCCCCTCCGACGCCCCACCCGGCGAGCAGTACGCCGTGCTGTGGGCACAGACCACGTCGGCCGGCAGCGGCGCGGTGACCCAGGTCAGCCGCGTCGGCGTCCGGGTGTACCTCTCCGTCGGCCCGGGCGGCGAGCCCGCCTCCGCCTTCGAGATCGAGTCGCTGACCGCCAAGCGGGACGCCTCCGGAACGCCCGTGGTGGCCGCCACGATCAACAACACCGGCGGACGCGCCCTGGACCTGCGCGGCGAGCTCACCCTCGACAACGGACCCGGTGGACTGTCCGCCGGCCCGTTCCCGGTCACCCTGGGGACCACCCTCGGCCGGGGCCAGACCGAGCCCATCTCCGTCGAGCTCGACAAGCGGCTGCCCAACGGGCCGTGGAAGGCGAAGCTGTCGGTGACCAGCGGTCTGCTCACCGAGACCGCGCAGGCCACCCTGACCTTCCCCACCTCCGGGACCGGGGAGACCGTGACGGTCTCCAACGGCCTCAGCCTGTACTGGTGGCTCGGCGGCGGGCTCGTCGGCCTCGTCCTGCTCGGCCTCGTTGTGTGGATCCTGCTCCGGCGTCGACGTCGCGAGCCGGAGGACGTCGACCCCGACCGCGCGCCCACGCACGCCGGCCTCCCGTCCTAGCCGGTCCCGCGCACCCTCACCGAAGGGCACCATGCACCGTCGTCACCTGCTCGTCCCGCTCGCCTGCCTCGGCCTCACCTCGACGGTCACGGTGGGCGCCACCCAGCCCGCGGTCGCCGACCAGAGCGCGGCCAGCCACGCCACCGTCACCCTGCAGGGCGGGGGCCTGTCCATCAGCGCCCCCACCCAGCCCGGCAACCTCGGCACGAGGTCCAGCAGCGTCGGCGCTGTCACGATCCAGGGAAGGCTCGGCCGGGTGGAGGTCACCGACGCGCGCGGTGCGCCGGCCGGGTCCGGCTGGACGGCGTCCGCGGTCTCCACCGCCTTCACCCAGCGGGGCGGGCCGTCGATCGGTGCGGGGTCGGTCGGGTACACCGCCGGCGACATCTCGCACACCGGGACCGCGACCCTGGTCGCCAACGACCCGAACAGCCTGACGGGCGTGTCGCCGGTGGTCACCGCCACCGAGGTCACCGGCGACAACACCGCGACCTGGAACCCCACCATCCACATCGAGGTCGGTGCCAACCTGCCCGCCGGCATCTACTCCGGCACCATCACCCACTCGGTGTCCTGAGCATCGGCCTCTCCTGGCGCAGCATCCCACTGGGGCGCAATCCGACGGGGCCACGCCTCGATCGACTACCCTCAGGGCTCCACACTGTCTCTCGGGCGGGGGTGTCGCTTTGCCGCGCAAGGGCCGGTACGACGAGCGCCCCGCCGTCACCTCGACAGCAGAAGCGTCGTTCGTCCAGTCACCGGTGCCCCAGCTCGTCGCCGGCCTGGACCTGCGCCTCACCCTCGTGAACGAGGCGCTGACCGAGCTCCTCGGTCGGGACGCCGAGCACCTCATCGGCCACCAGGTGGACGACTTCGCGAGTCCTGAGGACCCGGCCGGTCGCATCCGCGAGCTCGTCGAACCCGGGTCCTCCGGGCACCTGGACCACGAGCGGCTGCTGCTCCGCGGCGACGGCTCCGTTGTCGCCGTACGCCTGGTCGCGTCGCTGATGCGGGACGCAGCCGGCATCCCGCAGGCGATCTCGGCCTCTCTTGTGGACCTCTCGGCACAGAGGGCCGCTGAGGCGGACCTGCGTGGGCAGGAGGCGCTGCGCCGTCACGCGTTGTACGACGACCTGACGGGACTCCCCAACCGGACGCTTCTCGAGGACCGCCTCGAGCAAGCCACCGACCGACGGGTTCGGGGCGGCCTCACGTCGGTGACCGCGACCGTGCTCGACGTCGACGACTTCTCGCTCGTCAACGCGGAGCTCGGCCACGCCGCTGGCGACAGGGTCCTGGAAGAGCTCGCGCAGCGGCTCAGTGCTGCGCGGCGACCAGGTGACACGCTCGCTCGATTCGCCGCCGACGAGTTCGTGGTCGTCAGTGAGGACCGCAGCCGCTCCGAGACCGCCGAGGTCGCGCACCATCTGCAGGCCCAGGTCGCCCTGCCCTTCCGGGTCGGCGAGCGCGAGCTCCACCTGACGGCCAGCATCGGTGTGGCCACCTCGCCGGGGTGCCCCAGCGACGAGCTCCTCCGGACGGCACACGCCGCGCTGGAGTCGGCCACGGCCCGCGGCCGGGGACTGGTCGAGATCATCGACGAGGGAGTCACCCACCGAGCCCCCAACGAGACTGGTGCTGCCGCCGACCTCCGACGCGCCCTGGCGAACGACGAGCTGACGCTGCACTACCAGCCCGTCGTCGAGCTGAGCTCGGGCCGTCTTCTCGGACTGGAGGCCCTCGCGCGGTGGCAGCCGGACCAGCGGGGGTCGGTTCCGCCTGCGGTCCTCGTCGCAGCGGCGGAGCAGACGGGGCTGGCGCCGCAGCTGGACGCCTGGGCGCTGCAGACGGCGACGGCCGCCCTCGCAGAGCTTCGAGCTGACCGCCGCGTCGCCGACGACGTCTACGTGACGGTGAACATCTCGGCGCAGCACCTCACCCACGGCGAGTTGGTCAGGGCCGTCGACGAGGCACTGGCCGCCAGCGGCCTTCCCGCCGACCGGCTGGGTCTCGAGCTGGCCGAGACCGCCGTCCTGACCGACTCTTCGCCGGGCTGCGAGGTGCTCGAACGCATCGCGGACCGGGGGGTCACGATCGCGCTCGACAACTTCGGCACGGGATACAGCAGCCTTGCGCACCTGCGCAGGCTGCCGGTCGCGCGCGTCAAGATCGACCGCATGTTCGTGGAGAAGCTGCCACACGACGTGGACGACCTGGCCATGGTCGCCAGCGTGCTGGAGCTGGCCCGCGCGGTTCGGGTGGACACGGTGGCGGTCGGTGTCTCCACCGCGGAGCAGGCCGACGTGATGGCTCGTCTCGACTGTCACGGCGCCCAGGGCGCCCTGTGGTCCGAGCCGGTGGCCCTGGCCGCGCTGGTGCAGCAGCTCGCTGCCGAGGACGGGCCCGGCGCCGCTCGGGTGCCGCAGCCTCGCCCGGACGCGGCGGTCCGTGCGCCCGAAGCGGTGCGTGCTTCGCGTGAGCACGGGCTGCACCGGCTGCTCGCCCTGCATCAGAGCGGCGCGTCGCTGCGCTCCATCGCGGCAGCACTGAACTCGGAGGGGTTCCGCACCCCGGTCGGCTCACGGTGGCACCCGACCTCGGTGGCCAGCGTCATCGCGGACCACGCCTACCCATCGCTGTGGGCCCGAGCCGGCGACTGACAGGTCAGGGCGCCGCTACGGCCCTCGGTGCCGGTGGCCGCCTCGTCACCGCTCCTCCACCCGCTCGGTCTCTGCGCGCAGTCGCGACTGCACCTGGAGCGCCGCTTCGAGGAAGCCCGGCAGGACGGTCCTCAGACGCATCGACGAGACGCTGACCGGGTCGGCGTAGGGCAGCAGGGGCTCCGACTGACCCAGCGACACGTCGACCGGCAGCACCATCGCGGGGTCGGCGTAGCGTGCGGAGACGAGCGCACCGCCGAGGTCGTGCACGAGCGTCGACACGATCGCGGCGACCTGTTCCGCCGACTCCGCCCGCAGCAGCGCCTGGGTCGCCGCGAGCTCCGCCGCGAGGGCCGCGGGGTCGCCGGGGGCAGCGACCGGGGCGTACGCGCGCGCGGTCCGCCGTCTCCCCGCGGCGTGAGCCCTCCGGGCCGCCTGCACCGACGGTGGCAGCGCCTCGCCTGGCCCCTGCTCGGGGTCGGGGGTCGCGCTGCGTCCGCGGATGGTCACGTCACCACCCCAGGCAGCACCGGCTCAGTCGACCCTGGCCGGCGCGGCAACGGCCTGGCTGACCCGGGTGAGCACCGCCTGCAGCCGGGCGAGCTCGTCCTGGGTGAGACCGAGGCGCTTCTCGACCTCCTTCTGCACCCCTATCGCGCGCTCCCGCAGCAGCGTGCCCCGCTCGGTGAGCGCGACCGTCACCTGGCGCTCGTCGGCCGCGGACCGCTGCCGGGTGACCAGACCCGTGGTCTCGAGCCGCTTCAGGAGCGGTGACAGCGTGCCGGAGTTCAGCGACAGCAGCGCGCCGAGGTCCTTGACCGTGAGCGTCCCGTGCTGCCAGAGCCCCACCATGACGAGGTACTGCGGGTGGGTGAGGCCGAGCGGGTCGAGGAACGGCTTGTACGCCGCGATCACGCCCCGCGAGGCGATCGACAACCCGTAGCAGACCTGCCGCTCCAGGCTGAGCGGGTCCGACGGCCAGGCCTCCACCGACCGCGCCTCCTTTCCCCAGGGCTCGAAGGGTTCCGGTCCACCCTCCCGGCCCGTACAGTTGCACACAACTAGATTGCGGGCATCAGACCCCGATCCGGCGGTGAGCCGCCGCCACGGGGGGCGGCGAGCCGCCGGGCCGGAGCCAGTATTCCACGCCGCGCCGCTGCTGTTCGCGGAACCTCGGTCCCTCGGGAGCACCATGGTCACCTCTGTCAGGCACACCGTCCTCTGTCGCCACGACGGCGCCCGCTGGGTGGTCGAGCTCCCGCGACTGGGCGTCACCGCGCGGGTCGAGCGGCTGTCGGACGTCGAGGCCGTGGCCCGGGAGCAGGTGGCAGCCACCACGGGGGAGGACCCCGCCGCCTGCCGGGTCGTCGTGGAGCTGGCGCGGCCCACCTTCGCCGAGCTGGCGGCCGTGTGCGCTGCGGCCCGCGAGGACCCCGACCAGGTGACCGTCGAGGCGGTCACTCTGAGGCGCGGCCTGGCCCAGGGACTGTGCGCCGAGGGCCTCGACGTCTCCGACGTGGCGGCCCTGCTCGGGCTGTCGTACGCCCGGGCGGTGCAGCTGGTCAACGAGCGGCCGCAGTCCGCGCTCCGAGGAGCCGGCCGGCTCCCACCGCACCTCTCGCGCCGCGCGATCCCCCCCTCGGTGGAGCCGAGCACCGTCGACCCTGCGGCGCCCGCGGCGAGCTCCTCCGACCTGACGGGAGTCAAGCCGCACGACACCTACCGGCACGAGGCGGTCCACTACCGCAGCGCCGAGGAGCTGCGCGCGGCCACGGTCCCGTTCGTGCGTGAGGCGCTGGCACTGGGACAACCGGTGATGGTGGCCCTGGTGCGGGAGCGGCTGGAGCGGCTGCGCCGCGAGCTGGGCGCCGACGCCGCGCGGGTGACCTGGGTGGACATGGCTCAGCTGGGTGCGAACCCGGCGAGGATCATCCCCGCCTGGCGGGCCTTCATCGAGAAGCACGACAGCCGACCGGTCCGGGGCATCGGGGAGCCGGTGTGGGCGGGACGCCGCTCGGTCGAGGTCGCCGAGTGCCAGCTTCACGAGGCCCTGCTCAACCTCGCGGTCGAGCCAGAGACGCCGCTGTGGCTGCGCTGCCCCTACGACGCGAGCGCCCTGTCCGCGGATGTCCTCGCGGAGGCCGCTCGCAGCCACCCAGTGATCGTGGACGGCGACTCCTACCGGGGGAGCACCTCCTACGGCGGTGTGGACCATGCCCGAAACGGCTTCGCCGGCGCCCTTCCCGAGCCCACGACCGAGGTGGAGGGCTTCTCCTTCGACTGCACGGGACTCCAGCGCGGAGCGCAGCAGGGGCGCGACGTGGCGTCCGTGCGGCGGGCTGTGCAGGAACGCGCGGCGGTCGCGGGCTTGAGCCCGGCCCGGCGCGCCGACGTCGCGCTGGCCGTGACCGAGGCCGCCAACAACAGCCTGCGCCACGGCGGGGGCCGCGGCACGTTCCGCAGCTGGCGGGACGACGACACCCTCACGTTCGAGGTGCGGGACGGGGGGCACATCACCGACCTTCTCGTCGGTCGCCGCCAGCCGCCCTCGTCCCGGCCGCACGGACGCGGCCTGTGGCTCCTGCACCAGCTCAGCGACCTCGCCCAGGTGCGGTCGTCCCCGGACGGGACCGTGGTCCGGGTGACCTGCTGGGTGTGAGCCGGCCGGCTGGCGAGTGATCAGCGGCCCCGGCGGCCCCGGTCAGTCCGCCTGCTCCACCGGGCAGGAGTAGGCGGTCCGGCCACCGACCGAGCCGGTGACCACCGGGGCGCCGCAGTCACGGCACTCCTGCTGCCGGTAGACCTTGCGTGCCTCCGCCTCGGGTATCGCGAGCCGGTCCGGCCCGTCCACGGTGATGATCCGGCCGTCCTCGACGGCCCGGGCCATCATCCGGCGCAGCACCGCCCACAGGTCGGTCAAGTCCGTCGCCGTCGTCGACCGGCACGGCCGGTGCGGCGCGATCCCGAGCTCGTGCAGGCTCTCGCTGCGGAAGACGTTGCCCACGCCGGCGACCACGGACTGGTCGAGCAGCGCCGCCCCGAGCGCTCCCCGAGCAGCAGCGAGCGCGGCGACGGCCCGCTGGGTGTCCGCGTCCGGGCGCAAGGGGTCCGGCCCGAGGCGGTCGACGACCCGTTGCACCTCCGCCTCACCCATAGCTCGCACCTGGACGGCGCGATGAGGTCCCATGCGACGTCGGGCGTGGACAGCCGCAGCCGCACCTGCCGCAGCGGCGGAACGCCCGGATCGTTGTACTTCAGCCACTTGCCCTGCATCCCGAGATGGACGTGCACCGAGGAACCCGTCGAGAGGCGGAGGAACAGGTGCTTGCCGTAGGCGTCCGCCGACAGCACGTCGGCGCCGTCCACGTCCGCCGCCGCGAAACGTCCCTGCGGAGAGCCGGCGATGACGCGTCGACCCTGGAGGTCGGCGCCGAGGTCGCGGGCGAGGCGGTGCAGGGTATGTCCCTCGGGCATCAGCGCACGGGTCCACCGGAAACGGGGTACGACTCCACGATGCAGACGTTCCTTCCCCACCCGGACTTCGAGCAGTCCGCCCGGTCGCTGGACGTCAAGCGTCTCGGCAAGCAGCGCGTCGAGGTCATCCAGATCGTGCGAGCGCTCACCCGGCCCGGGTACGGCTGGGCCAACCACCCCGCTGTGCTCATGTGGCGAGGGTACGAGGAGGCGCTGGGCCGCTACGGGCTGATCTGCTGCGAGGTGTGGCTCGAGCTCGGCTTCGGCGACACCTGTGCGGGGACCATCACCGGTGACCTCGCCGAGGCCGGCGTCGCGCGGATCCGGAGCCAGCCCGACCTGCACCGGGCCGGCGTCGTTCCTCCGTGGCTGGGCGACGACGCCGTGCACCTGAGTCACCGCTCAGCACTGGTGCAGAAGGACCCCGACTTCTACGGTGCCCGCTTCCCCGGCACGCCCGGGGACCTGCCGTACTACTGGCCGGTCCGGTCCCCGGCCGTCCTGGAGGCCGAGCGACGCAAGGCGGAGAACGCCGTACGACGTGCGGAGCGGGCCCTGGTGCGCCGGCAGCAGGAGCTGGACAGCGCGCGCCGCCGCCGAAGCCGCGCCGCGAAGAAGGGGTGGGCCACCCGGCGCCGCACAGGGAGTCCGGCCGCGTTTAGGTTGGGACCTGACGGAAACGGACCGGGGTACGTCCCACCCGGTTCGCGTCCGACACCCCAGCCAACCCGAGGAGCTCGCATGGACGACCGTGTACAGATCGGCGGGCTCAGCGTCGCCGGACCCCTCCACCGCTTCGTGGTCGAGGAGGCCCTCCCCGGCACCGGCGTGGATCCCGACGCCTTCTGGGCGGGTGCGGACGCCCTGATCCACGACCTCGCGCCGCGCAACCGGGAGCTGCTGGCCCGCCGCGACGAGCTGCAGGCCGCCCTCGACGACTATCACCGCGCGAACCCCGGCAGGCCGGACCCGGAGGCCTACACCGCGTTCCTGCACGAGATCGGCTACCTGCTCGACGAGCCAGCGGACTTCGAGATCAGCACCGAGAACGTCGACGACGAGGTGGCCCGCATCGCCGGGCCGCAGCTGGTCGTCCCGCTGCTGAACGCCCGGTTCGCGACGAACGCCGTGAACGCGCGCTGGGGATCGCTCTACGACGCGCTCTACGGCTCCGACATCATCCCCCGGGAGGGGGACCTGGCCCCGGGCGACGACTACAACCGGGTCCGTGGGGACGAGGTGATCTCCCGCGGCCGCGCCTTCCTGGATGCGCACTTCCCCCTCTCGTCCGGCTCGCACGCCCACGCGACGTCGTACGCCGTGGACGGCGACGGTCTCGCGGTGACGGTCAAGGGTGACGCCCTGCGCCTCGCCGACCCCGGGCAGCTGGTCGGCTACCGGGGCGAGGCCGCGTCCCCCGAGGCGGTCGTGCTGGTGCACCACGGGCTGCACGCCGAGATCGTGGTGGACGCCGAGGACCCGATCGGCTCGACCGACTCCGCCGGTGTCAAGGACATCGTGCTCGAGTCCGCGGTCTCCACGATCATGGACCTCGAGGACTCGGTCGCGGCCGTCGACGCGGGCGACAAGGTGGGCGGCTACCGCAACTGGATGCAGCTGATGGCCGGCACCCTCGCCGAGGAGGTCACCAAGGGCGGCAAGACCTTCACACGCTCGATGAACCCGGACCGTACCTGCATCTCCCCGACCGGCGAGACGGTCACGCTCCGCGGCCGGTCCCTGCTGTTCATCCGGCAGGTGGGTCACCTGATGACCACCGACGCGGTGCTCGACCGCGACGGCAACGAGGTGCCCGAGGGGATGCTCGACGCGCTGGTCACCGCGCTCGGCAGCCTGCGCGACCTGCGCGGGGCCGACGACCCCGACCGGCTCGCGAACTCGCGGACCGGGTCGATGTACGTCGTCAAGCCGAAGCAGCACGGGCCCGACGAGATCGCGCTGACCGTCGAGCTGTTCAGCCGGGTCGAGCAGGTGCTGGGACTCCCGCCGCTCACCATCAAGATGGGGATCATGGACGAGGAGAGGCGCACGACGCTGAACCTCAAGGCGTGCATCCAGGTGGCTCGTGAGCGGCTCGTGTTCATCAACACCGGGTTCCTGGACCGCACCGGCGACGAGATCCACACCTCGATGCTGGCCGGCCCGGTCGTCCGCAAGAACGACATGAAGTCCGAGACCTGGATCAAGGCCTACGAGGACTGCAACGTCGACACCGGGCTCGCCTGCGGGCTGCTGGGGCGGGCGCAGATCGGCAAGGGGATGTGGGCGGCCCCGGACAGCCTGGCCGACATGCTGGAGGCCAAGATCGGCCATCCGCAGGCCGGTGCGAGCTGCGCGTGGGTGCCGTCTCCGACCGCGGCGACCGTGCACGCCCTCCACTACCACCAGGTGGACGTGAAGGCCCGGCAGGAGGAGCTGCGCGGTGGCCGTCGCGCCGGGCGGCCCGAGCTGCTGACCATCCCGCTGGGTGACCCGGCGTCCTGGTCGGAGCAGGACCGCAAGGACGAGATCGAGAACAACCTGCAGAGCCTGCTGGGGTACGTCGTGCGCTGGGTCGACGCCGGGGTGGGGTGCTCCAAGGTCCCCGACATCACCGGCGAGCCGCTGATGGAGGACCGGGCCACCTGTCGCATCTCGGCGCAGCACGTCGCGAACTGGCTGGCCCACGGTGTGGTGACCGAGGAGCAGGTCGAGGAGACGATGCGGCGGATGGCGGCGGTGGTCGACGAGCAGAACGCCGGCGACCCCACGTACGCCCCGATGGCGCCCGCCTTCGACGGCGACGCCTTCGCCGCCGCGCGTGCCCTGGTGTTCGAGGGGCGAGAACAGCCCAGCGGCTACACCGAGCCCATCCTGCACCGCAAGCGTGCCGAGAAGAAGCAGAGGAGCGCCTGATGACCGCCCTGAACCTCGACGCGGCCCGCAGCATCGTCGCGGCGGCCCGGAAGCACTCCGCCGACACCGGCTTCAAGCCGCTGACCGTCGTGGTGCTGGACGCAGGCGGGCACGTGGTGGCCGCCGAACGTGAGGACGGCGCGTCGATCAAGCGGTTCGAGGTGGCGTTCGGCAAGGCGCACGGCGCGCTGGCCCTGGGCATGGGGTCCCGCGCGCTGATGGGTCGTGCGGAGCAGCAGCCGTACTTCATCGCCGCAGTCACCTCGGCGGTCGGCGGGGCGCTGGTCCCGGTGCCGGGAGGCGTGCTGGTGCGCGACGGGGACGGGGCCCTGGTGGGTGCGGTCGGCGTCACGGGGGACACCTCCGACAACGACGAGGCGGCCGCCGTCGCCGGCATCGAGGCCGCGGGCCTCACCGCCGAGACCGGCTGACCCGCGCCGCGCGTCAGGTGACCTGGGGGAGCCGCCAAGGGACGAGCGCCGGCCGGGTTTACTTGTAGTGGCCTGGGTCACTATCTAAGGTCAGCGGTCAGGCACCCCTCCCGGACAGCGAGGCGAACTCGGATGGACACGCTGGACAGGCGACCCACGGACGACCTGCAGGCCGCGCGGCCCGACGGCTCGGCGCAGGAGGCGCTCGCGGCCGTCGAGCGGCGTGCTCGCGAAGTGATCGGTGACGAGGGCGTGATCAGCGACCACATGCGGCTGCGGACCTACGAGTGCGACGGCCTCGCGCACTACCGGGTGCGCCCGGGGCTGGTGGTCATCCCTGAC
The DNA here is from genome assembly GCA_035634095.1 of Nocardioidaceae bacterium. Lineage (GTDB taxonomy): Bacteria > Actinomycetota > Actinomycetes > Propionibacteriales > Nocardioidaceae > Nocardioides_B. Next base: position 10,708 of record DASQDP010000120.1, read on the forward strand.
GACGCGCAGCAGCTGGCAGAGGTGGTGCGGGTCTGCGCCGAGCACGACCTGCCGTTCGTCGCCCGCGGCGCGGGCACCGGCCTGTCCGGGGGCGCGCTGCCGCACGCGGACGGCGTCCTCGTCGTCACCTCCCGGATGCGCTCCATCCGCGAGATGCGGCCGCAGGACCAGCGGGCGGTCGTGGACCCCGGCGTGATCAACCTCGACGTGACCCGGGCCGCCACCCCGCACGGCTACTACTACGCCCCCGACCCGTCCAGCCAGCAGATCTGCTCGATCGGCGGCAACGTGGCGGAGAACTCCGGCGGGGCCCACTGCCTCAAGTACGGATTCACCACCAACCACGTCCTCGGCGCCCAGTTCGTGACCCCGCAGGGCGAGCTCGTGGAGCTCGGGAGCGCCGCGCCCGACGCACCGGGCTACGACCTGCTCGGGGCCGTCGTCGGGTCCGAGGGCACCCTGGGCATCGTGACCGCCGCGACGGTCAGGCTGGTCCGGCTGCCCGAGGAGGTGCGCACCGTCCTCGTCGGCTTCGAGACCACCGACCAGGCCGGTGCCGCGACGTCGGCCATCATCGCGGCCGGAATCGTGCCGGCGGCGATCGAGATGATGGACGCCCTCGCCATCGAGGCGGCCGAGGCGGCGGTGCACTGCAACTACCCCGCCGGGGCCGGGGCGGTGCTCGTCATCGAGCTGGACGGCGCGGCCGTCGAGGTCAGCCAGGAGTACGACGAGGTCGAGCGGCTGTGCCGGGAGAACGGCTCGTTCGAGCAGCGGCTCGCCACCGACCCGGCGGACCGGGCGCTGATCTGGAAGGGCCGCAAGTCCGCGTTCGCCGCGGTCGGCCGGATCAGCCCGGACTACATCGTCCAGGACGGGGTCATCCCCCGGACCGCGCTGCCCCAGGTGCTCAAGGCGATCGCGGACCTCTCCGGGACCTCCGGGGTGCGGGTCGCCAACGTCTTCCACGCCGGGGACGGCAACCTGCACCCGCTCGTTCTCTTCGACGACGCCACGGAGGGGGCGGGAGAGGCGGCGGAGAAGGTCAGCGGCGCGATCCTCGACCTGTGCATCGAGCACGGCGGGTCCATCACCGGGGAGCACGGCGTCGGCATCGACAAGGCGAAGTACATGCCCCGCATGTACGACGACGACGACCTCGACACCATGCAGCTGGTGCGCTGCGCCTTCGACCCGGACAACATCTCCAACCCGGGCAAGGTCTTCCCGACTCCCCGCCTCTGCGGTGAGGTCCCCGGACGGCACAAGGGCGCCCATCCGCTGCAAGAAGCCGGTCTGGCGGAGGTGTTCTGATGACGGCGCCGAGCACCACGGAGCTGGGCACCGCCGCCCGCGAGGCGGTCACCTCGGCGTGCGAGGACGTGCGGGACGCCCGGGCGGAGGACCGCGTCGACGGCGTCGAGCCGTCGCTGGTCGCGCGGCCCACGTCGACCGAGCAGGTGTCCGAGGTGCTCCGCGCCGCCGCTGCCCACGGACTTCGAGTGGTGCCCCGAGGCCGGAGCACCAAGCTGAGCTGGGGGATGCCGCCGTCAGCAGTCGACGTCGTCCTCGACGTGAGCGCGCTGGACAGCGTGGTGGACCACGCCGCGGGCGACCTCATCGCGGTGACCCAGGCCGGCGCGCGGCTCGCCGACGTCCAGGAGACCCTGTCCGCCGGCGGCCAGCAGCTCGCGGTGGACGAGATGGTCCCGGGGGGCAGCGTCGGCGGGGCGATCGCCGCCAACACCAGCGGTCCCCGCCGCTTCGTCGCCGGCACTCTGCGCGATCTGATGATCGGCATCACCGTGGTGCGGGCCGACGGCGTGGTCGCGAAGGCCGGCGGGCGAGTCGTCAAGAACGTCGCCGGCTACGACATCGGCAAGCTGATGATCGGCTCGCTCGGGACCCTCGCCGTCGTCACCGAGGCGGTGTTCCGGCTGCACCCGCTGCCGCAGGCGCGGCGGTGGGTGACGGCGCCGGTGGACGGGCCGGAGCAGGCGCACCAGCTGTCCCAGGCGGTCGTGCACGCGCAGGCAGTGCCCGCAGCCGTCGAGGTGGACTGCCCTGCCGGAGGTCCGGGCACGGTGAGCGTCCTGCTCGAGGGCAAGCCGGACGGGGTCGCCGGGCGCGCCGCGACGGTGCGCGAGCTCCTCGGCGGCAGGAGCGGGCCGGGCGAGAGCGAGGAGGCGCCGGCGGGCTGGGCGTCGTACCCCTGGTCGCCGGGCACCACCGGCCTGAAGCTGACCTGCGTGCTCTCCGGCGTCGGGGACGTGCTGGCCGTCGCGCGCGAGGTGGGAGCCGACGTCCGAGGCTCCGCGGGCTCCGGCGTGCTCTACGCGGCTGTGGCGGACGCCGACAGGGTGGGCACGGCTGTGCAGCGGCTGCGCAAGATCTGCCAGCGTCACCAGGGCAGCGCCGTGGTGGTGGACGCTCCGGCGCATGTGAAGCGGTCCGTGGACGTGTGGGGACCGGTGCCCGCTCTGGAGCTGATGCGGTCGGTCAAGCACCGGTTCGATCCCGACTCCCGGCTCTCGCCGGGCCGGTTCGTGGGAAGCATCTGAGATGAGCGAGCAGGAGGACCGTCGATGACCCAGCAGCCCACCGACCAGAAGCGGGGAGCGGGGGAGGCGGCCGTCGGGGAGATGGGCAGCATCATCGACTCCTCGGTCGACCTGGGGATGCCCGCGTCCAGCGGCGCCTTCGACGAGCACCACCCGCCGGACGCCTCCTTGGTCGCTGACTGCGTGCACTGCGGCTTCTGCCTGCCGACGTGTCCGACCTACGTCCTGTGGGGCGAGGAGATGGACTCCCCGCGTGGTCGTATCTACCTGATGAAGCAGGGGCTCGAGGGTGAGCCGATGAGCGACTCGATGGTGCAGCACTGGGACCGGTGCCTGGGCTGCATGTCGTGCGTCACCGCCTGCCCGTCCGGCGTGCAGTACGACCGGCTGATCGAGCAGACCCGCGCCCAGGTCGAGCGCCGGCACAGCCGCAGCGCCAAGGACCGGGCACTGCGCGGCCTGATCTTCTCGCTGTTCCCGCACCCGAAGCGGCTGCGGCTGCTCCGCGGCCCGCTGCGGGCCTTCCAGCGCACCGGCCTGGACGTGCGGCTGCGGCGCACCGGCCTGCTGGCCAGGCTGGCCCCGCAGCTGGCCGCGATGGAGAGCCTCGCGCCCCGGCTCGGCCGCGCCGAGCCGATCCCCGAGCGGGTGTACGCGTCGGGCCCACGCCGTGCGGTGGTCGGGATGCTGACCGGGTGCGTGCAGGGCGCGTTCTTCCCGGGCGTCAACGCGGCGACCGCCCGAGTGCTGCAGGCGGAGGGCTGCGAGGTCGTGGTGCCGCGGTCGCAGGGCTGCTGCGGGGCCCTGTCGGCCCACAACGGTCGCGATGACGAGGCGCGGTCCTACGCCCGAGGCGTCCTGGACACCTTCGAGGCGGCGGGGGTCGAGAAGGTGGTGGTCAACGCCGCCGGGTGCGGCTCCACCATGAAGGAGTACGCCGAGCTCCTCGCCGACGACCCGGAGTACGCCGAGCGGGCCCTGGCCTTCGCCGACAAGGTGCGCGACATCTCGGAGATCCTCGACGAGCTCGGTCCGGTGGCGCCCCGTCACCCGCTCGAGCTGACGGTGGCCTACCACGATGCGTGCCACCTCGCCCACGCCCAGGGCATCCGGGCCCAGCCGCGGTCGCTGCTGCGCGGGATCCCCGGTCTGGAGCTGCGGGAGATCTCCGAGCCGGAGCTGTGCTGCGGGTCGGCCGGGATCTACAACATCCTGAACCCCGAGCCGGCCCGCGAGCTCGGGGACCGCACGGCGGCCAACATCGTGGCCACCGGCGCGGAGGTCCTCGTCACCGCCAACCCCGGCTGCCTCATGCAGGTGACCTCGGCGATCGAGAGGTCCAGCCACCCGATGGGGATGGCTCACACGGTCGAGGTGCTGGACGCCTCCATCCGGGGTCTGCCCGCCGACACCCTGCGGGCATCGGACGGGAAACGGGACGGGGCCTCCGAGGGCGCGGCGGACGGGGCAGCCGGCGGGTCGTCCGGCGGGTCCAACGACACGTTCGCCGACGCTTCTGCGACCCTGTCCCACAACCCGTCCGCTCACCCGTCCAGCGGCCCGCCTGCTGGCCAGTCCTGACCGGTCCACACCTCGAGTCTCGGGAGTTGATGACATGTTCCAGCAGAGCCCAGCACCGGTCGGGGACTCGCTAGCGCTGAGTGCGCTGTGCGCGGCCCTCCCCCTCGTCCTCCTCTTCATCCTGCTCGGCGGCCTACGGCTCAAGGCCTGGATCGCCGGCCTGATCGCCTTGGCGACCGCACTGCTGGTCGCGATCGTGCTGTTCAAGATGCCGGTCGGGCAGGCGCTGCTCTCGGCGACCGAGGGGGCCGCCTTCGGCTTCTTCCCGATCCTGTGGATCGTGATCAACGCGATCTGGGTCTACAACCTCACCGTCGCCTCCGGGCACTTCGACGTGCTGCGGCGGTCCTTCGAGAAGGTGAGCCCGGACCAGCGCATCCAGGCGATGATCATCGCGTTCTGCTTCGGTGGGCTGCTCGAGGCGCTCGCCGGCTTCGGCACCCCGGTCGCCATCTCCGTGGTGATGCTGCTCGCGCTCGGGTTCACGCCGATGAAGGCCGCGATCGTGGCCCTGGTCGCCAACACCGCGCCGGTCGCGTTCGGAGCACTGGCCACGCCGATCGTCACCCTGGCCGAGGTGACCTCGGGCGTGAACGACAACCCCGGCCTCACGGTCGACAACCTCGGCGCCATGGTCGGCAGGCAGACGCCGTTGCTGGCCCTCTTCGTCCCGCTGATCCTGGTCTACCTCGTCGACGGCACCCGCGGGCTGCGCCAGACCTGGCTGCCCTCGCTGGTCTGCGGCTTCACCTTCGCGGTGGCGCAGTTCGTGGCCGCCAACTACATCTCCGTGCCGCTGACCGACATCGTCGCGTCACTGGCAGGTGCCGCCTCGGTCGTGCTGCTTCTGCGGGTCTGGCAGCCGGCGGAGCTGATGACCGCCGAGCCGTCGAAGACCGGCGGTGCGGGCAGCGCAGCCGGGGCCGGCGACGAGGCGCCCCGGGGCGCCGTGGTCGGCGCCGGGCGTGACGAGGAGCAGACTGCCGGCTCGGGCAGCGGCGGCACCCAGGTGACCGGTCAGGGTCACGGCGACGGCCGTCACCATGACACCGGCGGCGACGTGGCGCGGGCCTACGCCCCGTACCTCGTGATCATCGCGATCTTCTCTCTGGCCAGCCTCGGCTTCGTCAAGGACTTCTTCGCGAAGGAGCCGTTCACCTACAAGTTCCCCTGGCCCGGCCTGGAGATCCTGAGCGCCTCGGGCAACCCGGTGGCCTCGACGACGTTCACCCTGAACTGGCTGCCGGCCGCGGGCACGCTGATGATCCTCGCCGGCATCATCACCGCCGTCATCCTCAAGCTGTCCCCTGCCACCGCCCTGAAGACGTACGTGGACACCTACGTCGAGCTCAAGTCCGCGATCATCACGGTGATGGCGGTGCTGGCGCTGGCCTACGTGATGAACCAGTCCGGGCAGACGGTGACGCTGGGCGTCTTCCTGGCGCAGACCGGCAGCGCGTTCGTGATCCTCTCCCCGATCCTGGGCTGGATCGGTGTCGCGGTGACCGGGTCGGACACCTCGGCGAACGCGCTCTTCGGGGCGCTGCAGGTGCAGACCGCTGCGCAGGCCGGCCTCGATCCCGTGCTGCTCGCCTCGGCGAACACCTCGGGGGGCGTGCTGGGCAAGATGGTCAGCCCGCAGAACCTGGCGATCGCCGCGGCAGCGGTGGGCCTCGCCGGGCGGGAGGGCGACATCTTCCGCAAGGTGCTCGGCTGGAGCCTCGGCCTCCTGGTGCTGATGTGCGCCATCGTGGCCCTGCAGTCGACCCCGGTGCTCGGCTGGATGATCCCCTGACCGGCTCGACCCTGTCGTGACATGCGCGGGGACGGTACCGCCCTCCTAGAACGGTGCCGTCCCCACTGCCGCTGACTCTGCGTCACGGGGTCGGGCTGCAAACCTGCCGCGGGTTGCAGGGTTGGGCATTGCAGATCCCGGCACGACGTGATGGATGGCCGGGGATCCGGTCCCGCCCGCGGCCCATCGCGCGTCGGCTCAGCCTGACGGTCGCCGACCGCCGGGCAGCAGCCGCCGGACCCGGGCGTGCGCCACCGCCGCCCGGGCCGCGTTCATGCCGGGGGCGCCGTGCACGCCGCCACCCGGGTGTGCGGAGGCGGACCCGAGGTAGAGGTTCTTGATCTGCGTCTCCGCCCGCCCGAGGCCGGGGACCGGACGCAGGATGAGCTCCTGGTGCAGCTGCGAGGTGCCGCCGTTGATCGCGCCGCCGATGAGGTTGGCGTCGAGCGCCTCCATCTCCTTCGGGCCGAGGGCGCGCCGGGCGACGATGCGGGCGGAGAACCCCGGAGCCGCCTCCTCGATCCGCGCCTGCATCCGGTCCGCGAACCGCTCCACGTCGTCGCGGCCCCAGGTGCCGCGCACGGCGCCGTCCCCCGCGTCCCGGGTGGCCTGCTGCGGCACGTGGGTGTAGGCCCACATGGCCTCGGTGCCGGCGGGGGAGCGGGTGGGGTCCGCCGTGGTCATCTGCCCGGTGAGCATGAACGGCCGTGCCGGGATGGCGTTGGCGCTCACCTGGTTCAAGGCGTCGGTCATCTGCTCGACGGAGTCGGCGATGTGCACCGTGCCCGCGTCGTACGGCGGCGGGGTCCCCCAGGGGACCGGGCCGTCGAGGGCCCAGTCGACCTTGACCGTGCCCGGGTCGATCTGGAAGCGCTTCATCCCCCGGGCGGTGCGGGCCGGGACGTCCTCCTCGCGGACCAGCCCCCCGTAGAGGTGCGGCGCGACCACGTCGGCGATCACCGCGTGCCGGGCGGAGAACCGCTCCCCGCCCTCGGTGCGCACCCCGGTCGCGCGTCGGCTGTCCACGTCGATGCGGGTGACCCGGCTGGAGCACCGGATCTCCCCACCCAGCGACTCGATCCGGCGGGCGAGCGCCAGGGTCAGGTTGCCGGCCCCGCCCTCGGGGACGGGAAACCCCACGGTCTGACCCAGCATCGCCAGCAGCAGGCCCATGAAGCCCGAGCCGGCGGCGTCGAGGGGGATGTCCGCGTGCGCGGCGTTGCCGGCCAGCAGCAGACGGGGGGCCTCGCCGCCGAAGCGGGCCCGACCGAGCTCGATCGCCGGTGACAGCGCGGTGCGGACGAACTCCAGGCCGCCGACCGAGGGCAGCTTGGCCAACGCGGCGAGCCCTGACTTCACCGGCGGGAAGGGAGCCAGCAAGGCATTGACGACGTGGTCGCCGATCCGGTCCCACTCCTCGCAGAGCGCCAGCCACTCCGCCCCGTCGCCGGGGTGCTGGTCGTCCATCAGGGAGGCGGTCACCTCCCGGTCGCGGTGCAGGATCGCCCAGGAGCCGTCCCCGGCGGCGTGGCCGAGGACCGCGGGAGCGTGCACCCAGGTCAGCCCGTGGTCCTCGAGGTGGAAGGACCGGATGTTGGCCGACGCGGCCGCCAGCGGGTAGAACGCGCTGAAGGTGTCGTGCACGAAGCCGGGCGCGACGTCGCCGTCGTGACGGACGGCGCCACCGACGGTGGGCTGCGCCTCGAGGACGAGGACCGACCAGCCCTTGTCCAGCAGGTGGTTCGCCGCGACGAGTCCGTTCGGGCCGGCCCCGATCACCACCGCGTCGTACCCGCCGTCGCTCACGGGGCTGACCTCGTGTCGAGGGTGGTCATGTGCTGATCTGCCGGTTCTCCGCGACGTAGGCGAGCCGCCGCAGCGTCTCGGAGTTGCGCCACTTCATCAGGACGGCCTCGATCGGTGGGGGGATCAGGGCTCCCGGCCCGGAGACGGCCTTCTCCGCGATCTCGACCAGCGTGTTGGCCCCCGAGGGGGTGAGCGTGATGGTCACCTCGGCCTCGCCGATCGGCCAGCCGCGGGCCCTCAGCCGCAGCATCCGGCCAGGGTCGCTGTCCAGGACCTCGGTGTTGTCGTCGAGGACGGCCGGCCACACACCCGCCGAGTGGTGGATCTTCGAGCCCTGCTGCGGCCAGGCGGCGTCCACGTCGCGCATCCGGGTGGCGCCGACCACCCACAGCGGGTAGAGCCACCCGTCCGCCAGGACGGCCCACACCTTCTCCGGCACGGTCTTGATCTCACGGGCGTTGGTGGCCATGGCGGGAATTTACCCCCGGCGACGCGCAGCCATGCGCGGTGCCGGCGCCGGGCCGTCGACGGGCCTACGGCTTCCTCGGCTCGGGCTAGGGTCAGCCCCAGAAGTGCGGCCACCGCCCGTGCACGGCCTCGGTGCCGGCCCTCGGCTCGAAGACGTTGCCCGGGTTGTCCTCGAGGTGCCCGCGACCCTGACCGAGCAGTCTCATCATCGGCCCCACCAGGACGTCGAACACCCCTGGGACCAGCCGGAAGCCGGCGACCATCAGCAGGTTCGCCGGGCCGACCGCGATGTCGCGGCCGGGCTTGTCGAGCGCCGCGACGACCGCGCGGGCGACCTTCTCCGGCGACACCACCGGCGGCGGGGGGTTCCCCGGACGTCCGGTGTAGCTGCCGGCGAGGTCGTAGATGGGGGTGTCCACCCCGCCCGGGCTGACCAGGCTGACGTGCACGCCGGGCTTGCCGCGCGCCTCGATCTGCAAGGTGCGCACCAGGCCGTGGATCGCCCACTTGCTCGTGCAGTACGACGCCATCAGGGGCGTCGCGATCTTGCCCAGCACCGAGCCGACCACCACCAGCGAGCCGCCGTCCTGCTCGCCGAAGAGCAGGAGCGCGCTGCGTGCGATGTTGGCGGTGCCGGTGACGTTGGTGGTCAGGATGCGGTCGAAGACGTCGGCCGGCACCTCCTCGAAGACGCCGTAGGCGAGGACCGCGGCCGCGTGCACCACGCCGTCGACCCTGCCGAAGCGCTCGACCGCTGCGCGGAACAGCGCGTCCACCGCGTCGCGGTCCCCGATGTCGGTGGGCACCACGAGGACGTCCTCGGCGCCCCGGCCCACGCATTCTTGACGCGCCTGCTCCAGGCTCTCCGGCGCCCGGGCGGCCAGCACCAGCCGGGCGCCCTGCTCGGCGAGCTGGTGGGCGGCGGCCCGGCCGATGCCGGAGGAGGCCCCGACGACGAGGACCGTCCGTGGCTGTGTCGGTGGCTCTGGGGGCGGCTGGTGTCCCGGCGACGGCTGGCCTGCCGGGCCCGACGTCACGGGTGGAGCACCACCTTGATGCAGTTGTCCTGCTTCTTCTGGAAGATCTCGTAGCCGTGCGGCGCCTGCTCCAGGGGCAGGTGGTGCGTGGTCATGTCCAGGGTCCCGAGCGGGTCCGAGTCGTCGAGGACCGCGGGCAGGATGTCGTCGATCCAGCGCTTGACGTGGCACTGGCCCATCCGCATGGTGATGCCGCGGTCGAACATCTCCATCATCGGCATCGGGTCGGCCTCGCCGCCGTACACCCCGGACAGGGAGACGGTGCCGCCGCGGCGTACGGCCTTCACGGCCGTGCGCAGCGCCCCGAGCCGGTCGATCGCCATCTTGTCGGTCATCGGCTTGGCGAGGGCGTCGGGCAGCGCGCCGACGACCGTGTGCGCGAGCTTGCCGACGGGGGAGTCGTGGGCCTCCATGCCGACCGCGTCGATGACGCCATCGGGTCCGCGTCCCGCGACGGTCTCGATCAGCGCCTCGGCGACGTCGTCGAGGTCGTTCATGTCCAGGGTCTCGACGCCGTGGCGGCGAGCCATCTCGAGCCGCTCCGGCACCGAGTCGACGCCGATCACCCTCGACGCCCCCAGGTGACGCGCGATGCGGGCGCAGAGCTGCCCGACCGGACCGAGCCCCAGCACCGCGATGGTGTCTCCCTGCTCGAGGTCGGCGAACTTCACGGCCTGCCAGGCAGTGGGAAGGATGTCGGAGAGGAAGAGGTAGCGCTCGTCGGGGCCCTCGTCGGGCACCTTGATGGGGCCGAAGTGGGCCTGCGGGACCCGGAGGTACTCCGCCTGGCCACCGGGCACGGAGCCGTACAGCTCGGTGTAGCCGAACAGGGACGCACCCTTGCCGGTGGCCCGGTTCTGGGTGGTCTCGCACTGCGCGAAGAAGCCGTGGCTGCACATCCAGCAGGACCCGCAGGAGATGTTGAACGGCACGACCACCCGGTCGCCGGGCCGGATGTGGGAGACCTCGGGCCCTACCTCCTCGACGATGCCCATGGGCTCGTGCCCCAGCACGTCACCGGGGCTCAGGAACGGCCCGAGCACCTCGTACAGGTGCAGGTCCGAGCCGCAGATCGCGGACGAGGTCACCTTGATGATGGCGTCCGTCGGGTGCTCGATGCGCGGGTCCGGAACGTCCTCGACGCGGACGTCGCGCTTGCCGTGCCAGGTCAGTGCCTTCACGTGTGCCTCTCCATGGGCTCGGGGTCACCCTCCGTACCCGGGAGGCAGCGGTCGCTAACGCGCGCGCAGCACCTTGGCCATCGGCCTGCCCTTGGCGAGCTCGTCGACCAGCTTGTCCAGGTACCTGATCCTCTGCATCAACGGATCCTCGACGTCCTCGACACGCACCCCGCACACCGTGCCGGTGATCAGGGACGCGTCGGGATGCAGCCGCGCGTCAGCGAAGAAGTCCTCGAAGGTCGTCCCCGCGGACAGGTGGGCGGTCAGTGCCGTCTCGTCGAAGCCGGTCAGCCACTCGATCACCTGGTCGAGCTCGGCCTTCGTGCGTCCCTTCCTCTCCACCTTCGCCACGTAGTGGGGGTAGACCGACGCGACGCTGACGGTGAAGATCCGGGCCACCGGGCCAGGGTAGGTAGTGCCTCGCCGCAGCGCAGCCCCCGCGCCGGACCGCGCGCGGTGCGTCAGTCGGTGACGTCGCTCGGGGGACGCCGGGAGTCTGCAGGGGGGAGCGCGAAGCGCTCGCGATCCTCGGGAAGCACGAGGTCGAGGTGCTGCTGCGGGTCCGAGGCGATCACCTTGCGCACGTAGGCGCAGAAGGGCAGCACGGCCAGCCCCCGTCGCCGTACGTCGTCGAGCTCCTCCCCGACCAGCACCCGAGCCAGTCCGCGGCCGCTGAACGCGGGGTCGACCTCGGTGTGGGTGAAGGCGATCTTGTGCCCGGTGATCTTGTAGGCCGAGAACCCGACGAGCTGGTCCCCGTCGTACAGCTCGTAGCGGTGCTCGGCGGGGTTGTCGCGGACATCGGTCACAAGGTCCTCCTCCGGTGCGTCGCCGAGGGCTCGGGGGGCCCGGGCGACGGCCATTCTGGCACCGCAGGGCGGGGAGGCGCATCGCGTCGCTCACCGGGGGCCGGTCACCCGCTCGAGCCGCGTCCACCCCCTCCAGCCCCGCTCCTCGAGCAGGACGAGCAGCCGACGCGCCATGGGCACCAGGTCGAGGAACACCGAGTCGAGGAGGTCGACCAGGTCGTCGTCCAGCTCGAACTCCGGGTCGGCGGTGTCCCAGTCCGCCGACGTCGCGTCGATGAACGCGGCGAGCCGGTCCGCCAGTGCCGGCAGCCGGGGGTCGTCTGGCTCCCACTCGACGGCTGCCAGCAGCTGGTCGTAGATGTCGATGACCGCCGGGCTGTCGAGCTGGGCGCGCTTGAGCGCCATCAGGGTCGGCATCTGCTCGGGGACCTGGGCCGCCACCAGGATCCAGGCGTCGCGTTCGAGCTCGATCATCCGGTCCGGGAAGCCGAGCTCACGGAGGCGACCCAGGTAGGCGACGGCCTCCGGAGGCAGCGCCAGGCTGTCTCCGGCGGCCAGCTGCGCGATCCGCCGCCGGTGCCCCTGCCTCTCCCTGATCTCCGCACGCAGGCGACGGTCGATCTCGTCGACCGCTGCCGAGAACTCCGCAGGGCGGGCGGAGAGCAGCTCTCGCACCCGGGACAGCGGGACGCCGGCGTCGGCGAGCGTGCGGATCCGGATGAGCTCCACGACCGCTGCGGCGTCGTACCGCCGGTAGCCGGACGAGTCGCGCTGCGGCTCGGGCAGCAGGCCCTTCTGGTGGTAGAAGTGCACGGCCCGCACCGTCACTCCGGCGTACGCCGCGAGCCGGCCGATCGTCAGCATCCTGGGAGCATCCCTCAGACGACGATCCGGCGGTAGCAGGCCGTAGCCAGGAGGTAGGCGACGACCAGGAGCCCGACGCACCAGGCGAGGGCGGTCCAGAGGTCGTTGCCGACCGGCTGCTGGGCGAACAGTGCGCGGATCGCGTCGACGATGGAGGTGACCGGCTGGTGCTCGGCGAAGGCTCGCACCGGGCCGGGCATCGTGTCGGTCGGCACGAAGGCCGAGCTGAGGAACGGCAGGAACAGCAGCGGGTAGGAGAAGCCGATCGCGCCGTCCGGGGACTTCGCGGTCAGGCCGGGGACGACGGCCAGCCAGGTGAGCGCCAGCGTGAACAGCGTCAGGATGCCGGCCACGGCGAGCCAGGCCAGGACGCCGGCTCCCGACCGGAAGCCCATCACCAGGGCCACGGTCACGACCACCGCTACTGCGACCGCGTTGGCGACCATCGAGGTCAGCACGTGGGCCCAGAGCACGGACGGCCGCGCGATCGGCATCGACTGGAACCGTTCGAAGATCCCGCCCTTCAGGTCCAGGAACAGCCGGAACGCGGTGTAGGCGACGCCCGAGGCGACCGTCATCAGCAGGATGCCCGGCAGCAGGTAGGTGACGTAGGAGTCCGTGCCGGTGTCCTCCTCGATGGCACCGCCGAACACGTAGACGAAGAGCAGCAGGAACGCGATCGGCATGACCGCGGTGGTGATGATGGTGTCCGGGCTGCGCCGCACGTGACGCAGGGACCGCATGGTCAAGGTGACGGTGTCACCGAGGAAGTGGCCGGGCATGACGTCCTCACCGGCCCGTGGGTGTGGGGCGTGCCGCGGGGTCGGGGTCGCCGACGATGGCCAGGAACACGTCCTCGAGGCTCGGCTGCTTCTCGACGTACTCCACGGTGGCCGGCGGGAGCAGCGCCTTCAGCTGGGCGAGGGTCCCGTTCGCGATGATCACCCCTTGGTGCAGGACGGCGATCCGGTCGGCGAGCTGCTCGGCCTCCTCGAGGTGCTGCGTGGTGAGCAGCACCGTCGTCCCGCCGCCGGCCAGCTCCCTGATGGTCCGCCACACCTCCAGCCGGGCCACCGGGTCGAGCCCGGTGGTCGGCTCGTCGAGCAGGATGACCGGCGGGTCGCCGATCAGGCTCATCGCGAGGTCCAGCCGGCGTCGCATGCCGCCGGAGTACGTCGAGGCCCGGCGCCTCGCCGCGTCCGTCAACGCGAAGCGGGCGAGCAGCTCGTCCGCGACGGCCGCAGGATCCGGCAGGTGGCGGAGCCGGGCGACCAGGAGCAGGTTCTCCCGGCCGGTGAGCAGCTCGTCGACGGCGGCGAACTGCCCGGTCAGGCTGAACGACCCACGAACGTCAGCGGCGCGGGTCGCGACGTCGAAGCCGTGGACTCGGGCGGTCCCCGCGTCGGCCCTCAGCAGCGTCGCCAGGATCCGCACCAGCGTGGTCTTGCCGGCGCCGTTGGAGCCCAGGAGGGCGACGATGCTGCCGCGGGCGACGTCGAGGTCCACGCCTCTGAGCACCGGCAGGTCCTGGAACGACTTCTCGAGGCCCCGCACCTCGATCGCGGGGGCGGTGGCAGTGGTGGTCATGGCGACGAGGGTGCCTGCCTGACGTAGCGTCAGGGTCAAGCCCTCGTCGCGGTCAGGCCTCCGGAACGGCCGCCCGGCTGCTCAGGCGGTGGCGACCACAGCAGCCGGCCGCAGCACCAGGCGGACCAGCACCGCAGCGAGGACGAGGGCTCCGGCGATGGTGGCGGCCATCGGGACGGCCGAGCCCGCCTCACCCAGTCCGGTCAGCGGAGCCACCACGGCGCCGACCGTGAACTGCGCGGCACCCAGCAGCGCGGCCGCCGCGCCGGCGCGCTCCCCGTGGTCGGCCAGGGCCAGCGCGGTGGCGTTGGGGCCGCACAGCGCCACCATCGCCATGATCACCCACACCGGGACCAGGATGCCGAGCAGGCCTCCCGTGCCCGTCACTGCGTTCGCCAGCAGCACCACTCCGGCGACGGCGGCAGCGGTCAGCGCCGCACTCAGGATCGACCCGGGACCGAACCGGCGGAGCAGGACGACGTTGACCTGGGAGGCGGCGATGAGGCCGACGGCGCCGACGCTGAAGAGGATCCCGAAGGTCCGCTCGTCGAGTCCGAAGCCGTCCTGCAGCACGAAGGACGCGCCGGAGACGTAGGCGAACACCGCGGCCATGGTCAGGCTCGCGATCAGCATGAAGCCGACCAGCGAGGGGTCCCGCAGCAGGACGCCGTACCCGCGCAGCGTGGTGCGCAGACCGGGAGCGGCGCGACGCTCGGGGGGCAGGGTCTCGCCGAGCGCGAAGGCGGCCAGCGCACCGATGAGCACGCCGAGCCCGGCCAGCACCAGGAACACCGTGCGCCACGAGCCGACCGTCAGGACTGCGCTGCCCAACGAGGGGGCCAGGACCGGCGCGAGGCCCATCACCATGACCAGCCGGGAGATGACGCCGGCCGCGGCCCGACCGGTGAAGAGGTCGCGGACGACGGCCATCGCCACGACGCTCGCCGCCGCCGCGCCGATCCCCTGCACCACGCGCAGGATGTCGAGGACCACGATCGTCGGCGCGACCGCGCACAGCACCGAGGTGAGGACGTTGACGGCGATCCCCACGAGCAGCGGTCGCCTGCGGCCGTAGATGTCGGTCAGGGGGCCGATCACCAGCTGCCCGAGGCCGAGGCCGACGAGGATGCCGGTCAGCGTCAGCTGGACCGAGGAGGGGCTCGCGGACAGGTCGTCGGTGAGCTGGGGGAGTGCGGGGAGGTAGAGGTCGATGCTCAGCGGGCCCAGGGCGATCAGGCTCCCCAGGAGCAGCACCACCCGCCAAGGCTTGGTGGGAGCCACCGGTTCGGCGTACTGCCGCGGTGGAGCTGTTGCCGTCATGTCACGCCCTCCCTCGGGTGCCCTCGGTTTCGGGCACACGAAGTGCCTCAACCTCGGCGCGCGCGCGGCTGTTCCGCCTGGGAGCGTCAGGAACGTCACGTCCGCGGGGAGGGGGGAGCCGACGCTCCGCCCCGGGGCCCAGCTAGGGCTGGCCGGCCCGGCGGGCGCGGTAGGCGGCGACGGAGTTGCGGTTGCCGCAGGCGGTGCTGCAGAACCGCCGCGACCGGTTGCGGGACAGGTCCAGCACGATGCCGCCGCAGTCGTCGTCGGCGCACACGCCGAGGCGGGACAGCTCGTCGGTGCGGATCACGTCCACCATCGCCATGGCGGTCTCCACGGTCACCCGGACGGTCAGTGACGCGTCGGGTGCGACCGCATGCAGGTGCCAGTCGAAGGGCTCATGGCGGACCAGCTGGGGCAGGGCGTGGGCTTCGGCGAGCATGCTGTTGACCAGCGCCGCTGCCCGGTCCCGGTCACTGGTGAGAAGGTCGCGCAGCACCGGCCGGAGCGCTCGTACGGCGTCGAGCTCCGCCCGGTCCTGGTCGCGGCGCCCGGTGTAGCCGAACGCGTCGTACCACTCGTCCAGCTCGTCCGTCGTGGTGAGGGTGTCCGGCGCCTCGGCGGTGTTGACCAGGACCACGGCCGCCTGCAGCGCCATCTCGGTGTCATGGGCGAAAACCACGTTGACATGTTACCCGCGCGCGTCGTAGCGTCATGACCCATGGTCAGCTTTGCTCATGACGTCACCGCTCGACGGGCGACCGCCGGCTCCACCGCGGCGCACGGCACGCGGCTGGCCAGCGGGCTCGCCTTCGCCCTGGTGTCCGCGGCCAGCTTCGGGATGTCCGGGCCCCTGGCGCGCGGGCTCCTCGACACCGGGTGGAGTGCCGGCGCCGCGGTCCTGGTACGGGTCGCCGTCGCCGCCCTGGTGGTGGCGCCCTTCGGTGCGCTGGCGCTGCGCGGGCAGTGGTCGCTCCTGCGCCGTAACGCCGGGCTGCTGGTCACCTACGGCGTGCTGGCGGTGGCCGGCGCGCAGTTCTGCTTCTTCTCCGCAGTGCAGTACATGCAGGTCGGTCCTGCGCTGCTGATCGAGTACACCGCTCCTGCAGCGGTGGTCGTCTGGCTCTGGCTGCGGCACGGGCAGCGGCCCGGGCCGGTCACGCTGCTCGGCGCGGGGCTCGCCGCGCTCGGCCTGGTGCTGGTGCTGGACCTGATGTCCGGGGCCTCACTGAGCCTGGTCGGGGTGCTGTGGGCGCTGGCAGCGATGGTCGGCGCCGCGACCTACTTCGTGATCTCTGCGGACGAGGACAACGGGCTCCCGCCGCTGGCGCTGGCCGCCGGTGGTCTCGTGGTGGGCACCGTGGTCCTCGGGCTCCTCGGCCTGGTGGGGGTGCTTCCCATGGACGCGGCGACCGCACCCACGACGTACGTCGGCAGGCAGTTCCCGTCGTGGGCGCCGCTTCTCGTGCTGGGCCTGGTGACAGCGGCGCTCTCCTACACCACGGGCATCGCCGCCGGTCGTCGGCTGGGCTCTCGACTCGCGTCGTTCGTCGCGCTGCTCGAGGTCGTCGCCGGCGTCGGGTTCGCGTGGCTGCTCCTCGGGGAGCTGCCACGCCCGGTGCAGCTGCTCGGCGGGGTGTTGATCCTCGCGGGCGTGCTCGCGGTGAAGCTGGGAGAGCGCACCGTCACCGCCGTGGCATCATCGCCGCATGGCTCCTGACCTCGATCCCAACGACCACGACGTCTTCCTGCTCCGGCAGAAGTGGACGATGGTCGTGAACCGCTACGTGTTCTCGTTGCCGGACGAGCGTGGTGGCGAGGGCCAGCCCTTCGCCTTCGTCGAGCAGAAGCGGTTCCGCTTCAAGGAGGACATCCGGTTCTACACCGACGAGTCGAAGTCCCAGCAGGTGCTGGCGATCAAGGCGCGGCAGCGGTTCGACCCCGCGGCGCGCTACGACATCACCGACGGGGCGGGACGGCTCATCGGCGGCATCCAGAAGGCGTTCGCCCAGAGCCTGGTGCGCTCGACGTACCTGCTCTTCGACGCCGCCGGCAACCAGGTCTGCGAGGCGCGGGAGCGGAGCCTGCCGGTGGCGCTCTTCCGCCGGCTGGTCGGCTTCGTGCCGTACGTCGGCGAGCTCGCCGACTTCCTGCCGATCCCGTACCACTTCGTGTTCAGCCGGGGGGACCAGGTGCTGGCGCACCACACCCGCAAGGCGTGGAAGCTGCTCGACCACTACACGATCGACTGCCGCCCCGACGCCGCACGCACGCTGGACCGCCGACTGGTGCTCGCGGCAGCCGTGGGCATGGATGCGCTGCAGGCGCGCTGAGGACGCTACGCGGGGTCGAGTTGCTCGACGCCGTGCCGGGCGATGACGTCGCGGAACCACCACGCGGACTGCTTGGGGACCCGCTGCTGGGTCTCGTAGTCGACATAGACGATGCCGAACCGCTTGGAGTACCCCCACGCCCACTCGAAGTTGTCCAGCAGGGACCACACGTAGTAGCCGCGCACGTCGACGCCCGCCTCGATCGCCCGGTGCACCGCGGCGAGGTGCCGGGCCAGGTAGTCGACCCGGTCCGGGTCTGACACGGTGCCGTCCGGCGCCGGGGTGTCCGCGGTCGCGCAGCCGTTCTCGGTGATCACCAGCGGCACCCCCGGGTAGTCCCGGTGCACGCCGACCAGCAGCTCGGTGAGCGTGTGTGGCGCGATCGGCCAGCCCATGTCGGTGTACGGACCGGGCTGCGGCACCGAGAAGGCCAGGTCGGTGCCCGGCCACGGGGAGGGGCCGGCGTCGGACTGGCTGGGGTCGTTCACCCGGCCTGCGTCGGCCGCCGCACGCAGCTCATCGGTGGCCGCGGCGACCACCGCAGGTGCGTAGTAGTCGACCCCCAGGACGTCGATGGGCACCGAGATCTCCGCCAGGTCGCCGTCGCGCACGAAGGACCAGTCGGTGAGGTGCCGGGTGTCGCCCACCAGCTGCTCGGGGTAGCGACCCCGCAGGATCGGCTCGGTGAAGATGCGGTTGGCCATGGCGTCCACGTGCTCGGCCGCCGCGGCGTCCTCCGCCGACCCGCTCGCGGGGGAGACGTGCGCGAGGTTGAGCGTGATGGACAGCTCGGTGGTGGCCGGCACCACCGAGCGCAGAGCCGCGACCGCCCGGCCGTGCGCGAGGTTGAGATGGTGGCCGGCTCGCAGCGAGGCGCCGTTGTCGGTGCCGCCGGGCGCGTGCACGCCGGAGGCGTGGCCCAGGAACGCCGCGCAGAACGGCTCGTTGAGCGTGGTGATCGCGGGGACCCGGTCCCCCAGGGCCCGGCCGACGACGTCGGCGAGCTCTGCGAAGCGATCCGCGGTGTCGCGCTGCAACCAGCCACCCCGGTCCTGCAGGTGCTGCGGGAGGTCCCAGTGGTACAGCGTCACCAGGGGCCGGATGGAGCGAGCCAGCAGCCCGTCCACCAGCCGCGAGTAGAAGTCCAGCCCCTTCACGTTGACCGTGCCGGCCGCATCCGGGAGCACGCGCGACCAGGAGACCGAGAACCGGTAGCCCTGCAGGCCGAGAGCGGACATCAGCTCGAGGTCGTCGTCGACCCGGTGGTAGTGGTCGCACGCCACGTCCCCGGTGTCGCCGTGCAGCACCTTGCCGGGAACGCGGCAGAACGTGTCCCAGATGCTCGGGGTCCGGCCGTCCTCGGCCGCGGCCCCCTCGATCTGGAACGCCGCCGTGGCCGAGCCCCAGACGAAGCCGGCGGGGAAGGTGAGCGTGGTCATGGTGCGCTCCTTGCAGGGTGGCCGGGGTCAGAACAGCGTCTCCTGCACCGACACCGGCTCCGGCCGGCGGGGCAGCGGTGGGTGGCGCCACACGGTGCGGCGGGCCGGAGGTCGCCAGGCGGCGTCCACGTCGGCCGGCCGGGGGGTCGACGGCTCCCTGCCGGTCAGCGCGCGGACCGCCGTGGGCCCGTGCAGGTCCAGGGCGGTGAAGCACGCCCACACGGCCTCCTCGGTCAGGGGGAGGCAGCCCACGCCGTGCTCGAGGTCCAGCCCGAGAGGGGCGTCGTCGACCATCGCCATCACCGCGCAGTTGTGCTCCCACACCGCCCGCGCCGACGGCTCCGCCAGCGTGCGGGCCGCCGCTGACCCGAGCACCGAACGGCAGCGGGCGCCTCCAGCGACCGCGTCCTCGAAGGCGCTGTGGGCCGAGCCGAACTCCGCGAGCAGCCGCGCCGCGGTCTTCGGCCCGACGCCAGGCACCCCCGGCAGGTTGTCGGAGGCGTCGCCGCGCAGGGCCGCGAAGTCGAGGTACTGCTCCGGGCGGACCCCGGTCACCATCTCCAGCCGCCGCGGGTCGAGCAGGGGCGAGGCGTCCACGCCGCCGTTGAGGATCCGCAGCATCCGGGTGTTGTCGTCGATGAGGGCGTAGGAGTCCCGGTCGGAGGTGGCCACCACGGTGCGCGCGCCGACGCTGCGCGCGTAGGCCGCCGCCGAGGCGAGCACGTCGTCGGCCTCGAGCCCCGACGGCCTCGCCACCACGACCCCGAGGTCGCACAGCACCTCCACTGCCGCGTCGAGCTGGTCCTCCAGCGTGCGCGGCTTGGGTGGCCGCTGGGCCTTGTACGACGGCCACCGCTCACGTCGCCTGCTCACGTGCGGGTCGTCGAAGCCCACCACCACCGCGTCCGCGCAGACCCGGTCCACCGCCGCGCTGAGCTGGGACAGCATCCCGCGCACAGCCCACATCGCGCGCCCGTCGGCGGTCCTGAAGCCGCTGCGGGCGGCGGCGTGGAAGCTGCGGTGCAGCAGCGAGTTGCCGTCGACGGCGAGCAGGGTGCGGGTCATCGCGTCCAGCCTATGACCGGCAGCCGACGCCGGCGGGCCACGGCGTGCCGTGCCCGGCCGGTGGCTCGGGCAGTCCGGCCAGGAGCGGCTGGGCGGACGAACCTTCACCAGGGAGGGCCCGCGCCTGAGAGGATGGGGAACATGGGCGAGCGCGCGGACCACCCGGTGTGGGAGGTCGACCGCGCCCTGCTCGACGCCCTGCCGCAGCCGGCGGTGGCCGTGGACCCCTCCGGCGCGGTGCTGCACGCGAACCCGGCTGCCTGCGACGTGGTCGAGTGCCGAGGGCGAGACCTGACCGGCACCCTGCTGGCGGACGTCCTGTTCGACGACAGCGGTCGGGGGGCCTTCGCGGACGTCCTGTCCGTGGTCCGCGACGGCGCGAGCTGGTCCGGCGTGCTTCCGACGCGGCCGCTGGGCGCCGGAGGGCTGCCCGCTGACGTCACCCTGCGCACGGTCGTCGAGGGAGGCCGGGCGGTGGGTGTGCTGGCGCTCGTGTCGTCCCGGGCGCCCGGCTCGTCCGCCGCCGTCGACGCTGACGTCGCCGAGCGGCTGACCCGGCTCGCCCGGGTGGCCGCCGACCTGGTCATGGCCGACAGCGTCGACGCCGTGACGAAGATCGTGGTGCAGCACATGGCGGACGCAGCCGGGGCGACCATCGCCACCCTCTCCCTGCTCGTGGCCCCGGACACCCTCGCGCTGGTCGGCATCCGCGGGGGCGGGGAGGGAGTAGCGGCACGCTGGGCGTCGTACTCGGTGCACGAGCACACTCCTGCGGGTGAGGCGTACCGCACCGGTCGGCCGGTGGTCCTCGCAGGGGGAGCCGACATCCGTTCGCGGTACCCCGACCTGGAGTTCACCTCCGACGGGGACCGGTCGGTCGCCGTCCTGCCGCTGCGGATCGGGGACCGCTGCCTGGGGGTGGCATCGATGTCCTACGCCGGGGGCGACGGGGTCAGCCCGACGGAGCTGGAGTTCCTGACCGTGATGGCCGACACCTGTGCCCAGGCGCTCGAGCGGGTGCGGGTCAGCGCCGAGGCGGCCGACCGGGCCGACAAGATCGCCTTTCTGGCCGAGGCGAGCGTCGAGCTGTCGAGCAGCCTCGACTACGAGGTGACGCTGCGCAAGGTCGCCGAGCTCGCGGTCCCCTGGTTCGCGGATTGGTGCGCCATCGCCCTCGACCAGGACGGCGAGCTGCGCACCCTGGCGGTCGCGCACGTCGACCCGGAGAAGGTCGCGAAGGGGCTCGAGCTGCAGCAGCGGTTCCCGGCGGATCCCCAGGGGTCCTCCGGCAGCTACCACGTGCTGCGCACGGGTCGCAGCGAGCTCGTCCCGGAGATCACCGACGAGATGATCGACGCCGTCATCACCGATCCCGAGCACGCCCAGCTGCTGCGCGAGCTCGAGCTGCGCAGCGCCATGACCGTGCCCCTCAAGGTCCAGGACCGGGTGCTGGGCGTGGTGACGTGGGTGGCCGGCGAGGCCGGCCGCCGCTTCGGGGTCGACGACCTCGCGTTCGGGGAGGACCTGGCCCACCGGGCGGCCCTGGCGATCGACACCGCGCAGCTGCACAGCCAGCTTCACGAGGTCGCGGCCCGGCTGCAGCGAGCGGTGCTCCCCGCCGAGCTGCCGGTGCTGCCCGGGTGGGAGACGGCGGCGAGCTACATGCAGGCGGGGCGCAGCGACGCCGGGGGCGACTTCTACGACGTCACCCCGCTCGGGGACGGCCGCCTGGCGGTGTTCGTGGGTGACGTGATGGGACGGGGGGTGACGGCCGCGGCCGCGATGGCCCAGATGCGCGCCGCGATCCGGGCCCTGGTGGCGGTCGATCCCGAGCCGTCGGCCGTGCTGCCCGCCCTCGACCGGCTCTTCGAGCACTACGACTTCAACCAGCTGGTGACGCTGGTCTACGCAGTCGCCGACCCGGAGCGGGGGGAGCTGGTGGTCGCGAACGCGGGTCATCCACCGCCCGTGCTGCGCAGGGCGGACGGGTCGGTGGAGGTGATCGCCGGTGAGCCGGGGTTGCTCCTCGGGGCGGGCGGCGGGGACCGGTCGCCGATCACCGTGACCTTCGCGCCGGGCGACCTGCTGCTGGGCTACACCGACGGGCTCGTCGAGCGCCGGGACGAGGACATCGAGACGGGCGTGGAACGGCTGGTGGTCGCGAGTGGTGAGGCGGACGACGCCGACCTCTTCACCTGGCTGGCGGACGTGGTGCTCGCCGTGCGCGACACCCGTCGTGACGACGACGTGGCCGTGCTCGCCCTGCGTCGCGACCCCGAGCGCGCTGCGGGGAGCGGCGCCGGTGACGCCCGCGACAACCTAGGTTAGGCTTGCCTCACCTGGCCGGACGACGCCGGCCGACGTGGGTGAGGGGGCCGCAGTGATCGTGTGCCACTGCCGGGTCGTCACCGACCGCCAGGTCGCGCAGGCCGTGGAGCGCGGTGCCCGGTCGCTGTCGGGCGTGTGCCGCTCCACCGGGGCCGGGCAGGACTGCGGTTCGTGCGTCTTCTCGGTCCGGCGACTGGTGTGTGAGCATGAAGGTGCGCGCGCCACCGAGCTCGCGTCCCACCCCGCACCCGCCCTGTCGGAGGTCGACGTTGCAGCCAGCTAGTCCCCGCATCGTGGAGCTCCTCAACGCAGCCCTCACCTTCGAGCTCACCGTCACCAACACCTACTTCCTGCATGCCCGGATGCTCGACAACTGGGGTCTAGGACGTCTCGGCAAGGTCTTCTACGACCTGTCCATCGACGAGATGCGGGACGCGGACGCGCTCATCAACCGCATCCTGATGTTCGAGGGCCACCCCAACGTCCAGAAGCTCGGTGCGATCACCGTCGGCGAGGACGCCCAAGAGATGCTCAGCCTGGCCCTGGAGAGCGAGAAGGCGGCCGTCGCTCAGTTCAACGCCGGGGCCCAGGAGAGCCACACGCTCGGCGACCACGGCACCGCGGCGGTCTTCGAGGAGATGGTGCGCGACGAGGAGCGGCACGCGGAGTGGTTCGAGAGCCAGCTGGATGCCATCAAGCGCGTCGGGCTCCCTCAGTACCTCGCGCAGATGGTGGTCACGGACCTTCCCGGCTGACCGCCACGCGGCGCCGGCCCGCCCTCTCGCCGGTCAGGGGGTGCGGTCGACGTAGGCGACCACCCGGTTGAGCAGCGAGGTCGCCTGCAGCAGCTCGACCGGCGGAGCCGGGGGGTTGTCGGCCAGCTCGTAGAGCAGAGGCGCTCCCTCCGGGTGCCCGAGCCCCTGCGCGACCTGCGCGCACGCGCGTGCCGCGTTGCGTACGGCGGCGGGCTCCACGGTCCAGATGCACTCGAACAGCCGCTGGCGGTCCGGGACGGTCGACTGTCCCGGCAGCTCCCAGGCGGTGAGCATGGCCGGGTAGTCCGGGGCGTCGCACACCACGGCCCACTCCCGACGCATGGGCGCGTCATCGGGCAGGTGCACGAACGTGGTGCGGTCGACCTGTTCGGGCACCGCGGCGAAGTCCGCGAAGACCATCGTCGAGCGGGCGACCCGGGCCAGCTCGGCCCAGCGGTCCTGGGCCGCCCGGAAGTAGCTCTCCTTCTGGAAGGCCCCGAAGATCATCGGCTGCTCGGCGCGGGAGCAGCACTCGTCCTCGATGGCCCAGGACATGCCGAGCAGCGTCGACTTCCTGAGCCGCTGCGGGTGCAGGCCGGGATGCAGCCGCCGCAGGGTGGCGAAGACCGACGGGGCGCCGGGCGGCTCGGCCTGCGCCGCCTTGGCGAGCGCCACGGCCGCGATCGCCAGGTCGAGCCGCGACCCGCCGTCGCGGCGTCGGACCACCTGTCGGACCAGCTCGACGTCGCCCTCGTCGTACCGGCGGTGGCCGCTGGCGCGCCGGTGTGGACGCGGGAAGCCGTGCCGGGACTCCCACATCCGCAGGGTGGCCGGCGCGAGGCCGGTGCGCTCGGCCAGCTCGCCGATGGTGAGCCCGGGCGGCGGCCCGGGCTCGTCACCTCGTCCGGCGGTCTCGGGAAGAACAGTGGACTGGGGGGCTTGCTTTTCCTGGCTTCGTAGGGTCACCATGGCATCGTAAACCTAAACAAGCCGTTTAGGAAAGCGTTCAAATCCAATCACCCCAGGATGGAGCTCCTCATGAGCATGGACAACGGCACGGACCAGCAGGTCATGGACTGGACCGACCTCGGTCGCGAGATGTGGTCCTTCCTCACCGGCCGCGAGGCCGCGATCAACTACCGCTTCATCGACATGGCGGTCGAGGTGCCTCGCGACACGGGCGCCTCGGCTCCTCGGGCGACCTGGAAGCTCAACGGCACGCTCCAGGTCACCACCCGGGACAACGCCAGCGGCAGCGCCGCCCCGACCGGCTCAGTCGAGCGCTGACGTGCCAGCGGCGAGCGCCACCGCATCCACGACGGGGTCCACTCCCGGGCTCAGCGTGGACGCGGACCTGACCTTCTCCCTCGACGTGCCCGGCGACGGCGCCGCGGGATCCGTCACCGGGCACATCACCGGGTCCGGCACGGCTCTGGAGATGCGGCTCAGCGACCCTCTCGCGTTCGCCGGTCGCGGCGACGCCAAGGCGGTCCGCGGCCTCGCAGGGGTGCTCGCCGCGCACGGCCTGTCGCTCACCGTGGTGACCCCGGCGGGGCCCCTCGTCACCATGGGCGCCACCCTTCCCCCCTGGTGGCAGCGGCGGGTCACCGGGTCGCGCCACATCCGCATCGAGCGCGGCGCGGGTCTGTGGTCGCTGGCCCGGCGGAGGGCACGAGCGGCCAGTGGCTCGGGCCGGGCCCTCCCCACCTCGGACCTGGTGCCACCGCCCATGGTGTGGCCCCCGGCGCCGACGTTCCTGCGGCGCCCGCGGACGGTGTCCACGACGCACGACCCGGACGGGGGCGGCAACCCGCGGCTCATCCTGGCCCCCAGCCGCGCTGTGCGGCCGGGCGAGACGCAGCCCGTCTTCGCGCTGCGGTCCAGCGTGACCACGATCGGCAGTGACCCTTCCTGCGACATCCGGCTTCCCGGACTGGCCGCGATGCACGCGCAGGTGCACCACGACGAGCGCGACGAGTTCGTGCTGGTGCGGACCAGCAGCCGGGGCGGCACGGCGGTCAACGGAGCGGCGGTCGACACCGCCGTGCTGCGCACCGCCACGCGGGTGCAGCTGGGGGACCACGTGCTGTCGTTCTACCGCGAGGAGTACGCCGACCACGGCCGTCCCCACGGTGGGCGCATCGGTGGCGAGCTCGGCCGGCAGCGCCCCCAGCCGCCGCGCGCCGGCGGGACGGCCCGCCCGCTGTCGGAGTGGACGACGAACCAGCCGAGGAGGTCACCGTGAGCGGCCCCGTCCTGGTGGCCGGCGCCTCGGGGTTCGTGGGACGCCGGCTCTGCGCCGCGCTGGTCGAGGCGGGGTACGACGTGCGGGCGCTCACCCGACGGCCGGAGACCTATCTCGGCGCAGGGCGGCC
Organism: Nocardioidaceae bacterium; assembly: GCA_035634095.1. Classification (GTDB taxonomy): domain Bacteria; phylum Actinomycetota; class Actinomycetes; order Propionibacteriales; family Nocardioidaceae; genus Nocardioides_B. Next base: position 36,012 of record DASQDP010000120.1, read on the forward strand.
GGTGCGGGCAGACGTCCACGACGCGGAAACGCTCGGGCCGGCGCTGCACGGCTGCTCGGCGGCGTACTACCTCGTCCACTCGCTGGCCAGCAAGGACTTCCAGCGGCTCGACGCCGAGGCCGCGCGGGCGTTCGGCCGGGCGGCCGCGGCGGCCGGGGTCCGGCAGATCGTCTACCTCGGAGGCCTGGGCAGCGACACCGACCGCCTCTCCGCCCACCTGCGCAGCCGCCGCCAGGTGGAGGGGCTGCTCGGGGAGGCCGGAGTGCCGGTCACGGTGCTGCGCGCGGGCATCGTCGTCGGCAGCGGGGGCATCTCCTGGGAGATCACCCGCCAGCTCGTCGACCACCTGCCGGCGATGGTGACGCCTCGCTGGGTGCGCACCCGCACGCAGCCGATCGCGGTGGGCGACGTGGTGCGCTACCTCGTCGGTGTGCTGGGCCGCTCCGAGGCGCTCGGCAGGGTGTTCGAGGTAGGGGGACCCGAGGTGCTCCGGTACTCCGACATGCTGCGACGGGTCGCCTCCCTCCAGCACCGCCGGCTGCTCATCGTCCCGGTGCCGCTGCTCAGCCCCGGGCTGTCCGGGCGGTGGCTGGGTCTGGTGACCGACGTGGACAGCACGGCCGGCCGCGCGCTGGTGGACTCCATGAGCAACGAGGTCGTGGTCTCCGACGACAGCATCCGCGAGATCGTGCCCTTCGAGCCGATGGGGTACGACGAGGCGGTCCGGCAGGCCCTGCGCGAGCGCGAGACCGCCGTGTCGGGGTCCCGATGAGCGCGGGCGCCTGGGAGCGGGCCCGCAGCGCCGTCGAGGGCCGGATCCCGATGCCCCTCACGCACGTCGTGCCCGTCCACCACCTGGAGTCGCGGGCGGTGGCCCGGCGTCGCCGGGCGGTGGTTTCGGTGACCTCGGTCGTCGGTGCCGGCGTGCTCGGGATGTCGTTGGCGGCGCCGCCGAACTCGCGCCGCTTCTACGTGCTGACCCTGACCGCCGCCGGCACCTGGACGGTCGGCGGGCTGGTGTCCGGACCGCTGCACCTGGGCTGGATCGAGGGCCGGGACCAGCGGCTGCGCCGGCCCTGGGTCACTCCGGTGGCGACCGGTGCCGGAGCCTTCGCCTTCTTCTACGCGTGCGGGCTGGTGGCCCGGGAGATACCGTTCCTGGACCGGTCGGTCAGCCGGGTGCTCCAGTTCGCCGAGGAGGGCAGCATGCCCCTGGTGCTGCTCACCGCCTACGCCAACGGGATCGGCGAGGAGATCTTCTTCCGCGGCGCGCTCTACGCGACGCTGCCGCGCCACCGCGCGGTCGTGGCGTCCACCGGCGTGTACGCCCTGGCGACCGTGACGACGCGCAACCCCGCTCTGGTGCTCGCCGCCGCCGTCATGGGGGCGCTGTTCGGCATGCAGCGTCGCGCGTCGGGCGGGCTGCAGGCTCCGCTGCTCACGCACGTGACCTGGTCCACCCTGATGATCCGCTACCTACCGCCGCTCTTCCGCCGCGGACCCCGGTCCCCCGCGTGAGCGCCCGCGTCGACGTGGCTGTCGTCGGTGCCGGCCTGGCGGGCCTCGCCTGCGCCCGCGAGCTCACCCGTTCCGGCCTCGGCGTGCTGGTGGTCGAGGAGGGGGACGCGGTCGGCGGGCGGGTCCGCACCGACCACGTGGACGGCTTCACCCTCGATCGGGGGTTCCAGGTCCTCAACACTGGTTACCCCGCGCTCCGTGGCCTGGTCGATCTCCTCGCCCTTGACCTGCGTGCGTTCGACCCCTGGGTCGGGGTGCTGCGCGACGGGAAGCGGTTTCTGGTCGGCAACCCGCTGCAGGACGTGAGGAGCGCTCCGTCGACGCTGCGGGCGCCGATCGGCGGGCTGCGCGGGAAGGCCGCCACCGCGGTCTACCTCGCCCGGTGCCTCTCGCTGCCGGCCCGGGTGGTCAAGCGCCGCCCCGACGTCAGCACCGCCGAGGCCTGGCGCCGCGCCGCCATCCCGGCCGAGGTGGTCGATGACCTGCTGCGACCCTTCCTGGCCGGGGTGGTGCTGGAGGAGGAGCTGACCACGTCACGGCACTTCACCGACCTGATGCTCCGGATGTTCGCGCTCGGCCGCTCGACGGTGCCGTCCGGCGGCATGCAGCGGCTGCCCGAGCAGATCGCCGCGCAGCTGCCGGACGGCGTCGTACGGCTGGGCTCGCGGGCGCACTCGGTCTCTCCCGACAGGGTGCAGGCGGACACCGGCGAGGTGCGTGCGCGGGCAGTGGTCGTGGCCGCGGACGGCTGGTCGGCCGGTGCCCTGGTGCCCGCCGTGCCGGCGCCGCAGCCCCGCGGGGTGACCACGGCGTACCACGCCGCGCCGCTGTTCCCCGAGGCGACCGGTGCGCTGATGCTGGACGCCGGTCCGTCACCGGTGGCCAACAGCCTCGCCATCTCGGTCGCCGCCCCGGAGTACGCCCCGCCGGGCCGTGTGCTGGTGTCGACGTCGGTCGTGCACGGCTGCGCACCGCCCCCCTCAGCCGGGGTCGACGGGCCCGACCTGCGCGCGGCGTTGAGCCGGCTGCACCGCACGGACGCCTCGGCGTGGGAGCTCGTCGCGTCGTACACCCTGCCGCGGGCACTGCCCGGCATGCCCGCGCCGCACCCGATGCGCCGGACGGTCCGGATGCCCGCCGCGGGTGGGACGGTGTACGTCGCCGGCGACCACCGCGACACCAGCTCGATCCAGGGGGCGCTGGTGTCCGGGCGCCGTGTGGCCCGCGCGGTGCTGCAGGACCTGGGGGTCGCCAGCGCTGGATGAGCCGGCGCGCCGGGTGCTCAGAGGTTGCCGAGGACGCGGGTGACCCGGATCCGCAGCGCGACCCTCGCCGGATTCGCGCGCGGCTGCCGGTAGCGCTCGGCGTACCTGCGCACGGCCTCGGCGACGGACGCCTCGTCCTCCCGGACCTCCGCGAGGCCCTCCAACGTGGACCAGCGCCGGCCGTCGACCTGGCAGACCGCGATCCGCGGGTCGCTGCCGCGGCGGAGGTTGGCGACCTTCTGGGAGCCGCCGGACGTGATGCCCCACGCCACTGGGTCGCCGGCCTCCCCGTCCTCCCCGGGGTCCAGCACGATGCCCATCGGGACGACGTGCGGAGATCCGTCCGTGCGCAGGGTCGTCACGGTGCACAGGTGCCGCTCGCGCCAGAAGTCGACCAGCGCGCCGGACAGGGGCGGAGAGGCAGGCACCCGCCCACTCTAGGGACGGCTCAGGACCAGGGGGTCACCGGTCGTGGAACGTCCACCCCGTCCACGACGACGTCGAGCCGCTCGGTGAAGAACGACACCAGGTCGTGGACCGGTACGGCGTCCTGCAGCGGCGCCTCGTAGCTCCAGGCCACGTCCGGGACTGCGTGGTCACCGGTGCTGGACCAGTAGGACGCCTCGCCCTTGTAGGCGCAGATGCTGCGTCGGCGACTCGGCTCCAGGGCGTTCATGCGCACGTCCTCGCGGGGCACGTAGTACCTGGGGGGCAGCATGCTCTCCAGCAGGATCGTCGCGCGCCGGGTGTCGGCCAGCACCTGCGTCCCCGACGAGATCACCACGTGCCGGCTGCTGCGCAGGCAGTCGATGCGGTGGAAGGGGTCACGCGGGTGCCCCATCACCACCTCGTCCTCTTCACGCCACTGCGAGAACGCCGACCAGTCCAGGACGACGTAGTCGGCCAGCGCGTCGTCGTTCGGGGCGAAGGCCGCTCCCGTGAGCTCCACGCCGTCGGCGCGCACCGTGAGCCGGTCGCCCGGGCAGGAGTGCGCGGCGAAGGGTGTGCTCGGGTCCAGCAGCGGCGGCCCGCCGGAGCGCAGGCGGACCGGTCTCTCGGCCGCGGGCGGCCCGGCGTCGGGCACCAGCTCCGCGTCGATGTCGTCGCGGGGCAGCGCATAGGAGGGGACGATCCGTCGCGGCTCCCACACCAGTCGCGGACGGGCGCTGCTCGCCACGACCCGCTCACCCGCGTACGCCCGGACCCACTTGTCCACCGGGTGCACCCTCAGCTCGCCCAGCGCCCCGGTCAGCACCTCGCCCATCGCCACGGCCATGGCGCCAGTGTGCTCCGTCAGGACCACGGTGAGAAGGGGGTTCTCCGGGGCGTGGCGGGGCCGCCCGGAAATAGGGACGCGCTTGGGGGTGCTGTGTGTTTCGGTGGATCCAGCGATGAGTCCTGGGCTGGTGCCGGGTCTACCGCATCGACACACACGAGAGGTGGAGACGTGAGCGACAACGTGGCCGTGGAGGCCGTCGACCTGGTCAAGCGGTTCGGGGACAACACCGCCGTGGACGGCATCAGCTTCGCCGTCCCGCAGGGCAGCGTGCTGGGCATGCTGGGACCCAACGGGGCGGGCAAGACCACGACGGTGCGGATGCTGACCACGCTGAGCAGACCGACCAGCGGCACCGGCAGGGTGGCCGGCTACGACATCCTGCAGCAGCCGGAGCTGGTGCGGCGCAGCATGGGGCTGACCGGCCAGGCGGCGACCGTCGACGAGCTGCTCACCGCCCGGGAGAACCTCCGGCTGATCGGCGGGCTGTCGGGCATGCCCCGGTCCTCGGTCAAGCCGGCCGCCGACGCCCTGCTCGAGCGGTTCACGCTCACCGAGGCCGCGGACCGGGTGGTCAAGACGTACTCCGGGGGCATGCGCCGCCGGCTCGACCTCGCGGTGTCCTTGATCGCGGCGCCGCCGGTGCTGTTCCTCGACGAGCCGACCACCGGGCTGGACCCGCGGTCGCGCAACCAGGTGTGGGAGATCGCCCGTGCGCTGGCGGCCGAGGGGACGACGATCCTGCTCTGCACGCAGTACCTGGAGGAGGCCGACCAGCTGGCCAGCGGCATCGCGGTCATCGACCGCGGCCGGGTGATCGCGGAGGGGACGCCGGGACAGCTGAAGGCATCGGTCGGGGGCGGTGCCCTGCACGTGCGGCTGCTGGACGCCGAGCGCCGGCCGGAGGCGGCCGCCCTCCTCGAGCGGGCGGTCGGCGCCGTCGAGCTGCCACCGGACCCCGCGGCGCTCGTGGTCGCGTCGTCGGACGCGGAACGGGCGGCGGCCGGGGTGGCGGAGCTGGCCCGCGCGGGTGTCGGCATCGCGGAGTTCTCGCTCGCTCAGCCCAGCCTCGACGAGGTCTTCCTGTCCCTGACCGGCCACGCCACCGACGAGTCCGAGCCCACCCTCGAGGAGCAGGCGTCATGACCACCGCCCCGACCACCACCGGCTCCGCCGAACCCGCCGTCCGGCCGGTACCCGAGGGCGACGCCGACCACGATGATCACCGTGCCGGCCACGACGTAGCGGACGCTGTCGCCGAGGAGCGACCCCAGGAGCGGCGCCGGCCGCCAGATCGGCAGCGACCGGAACCGGTCGACCACGCCCTTGGTGAGGTCGGTGTTCAGCGAGATGCCGGAGTAGACGGTCGTGAACAGCACCGACATGACCAGCAGACCCGGCAGGGTGTAGTCGAGGTAGGCGCTGGTCGAGCCGGCGATCGCACCGCCGAACAGGTAGGTGAACAGCAGCAGGAACATCACCGGCGTGACCGTGACGTCGAGCAGCTGCTCGGGCACGTGCTTGACCTTGAGCAT
>DASQDP010000121.1:0-6315 GCA_035634095.1 Nocardioidaceae bacterium
GTGTGCGGTAGGCGTCGAGCCGGTCGCAGGTCTGTCGGGCCAGCCACAGCCCCGCCCTGGTCCGCCCGTCGTCGAGGTCCCCCCGGGTGTACCCGGCGAACAGCAGGTCCGCTCCTGGCCCCCGGTCGGTCACCGTGCACAACAGCCGCGACGACGCCGCCCACAACCGGACGTGCAGGGGCGGCCGGCCGTGGCGGAAGGCGTTGGCCATCACCTCGGCGATCGCGCCGAGGAACTCCCTGCCGACCGCGTCGTGTGGGTGCGCCGCCTCCACGACCGAACGCACCTGGTCTCTCGCCCGGGCCAGAGTGGCTCGGTCGGTGATGCCGCCGACGTCGAGGCACGGTGCCGTGCGCTCGAGCGGGTCCGGCGGCGGTGCGCTGCCGAGCAGGTCGGCCGGGGCCGTGTAGGCGTCACTGGAGACGACGCCCTCCGCGGTCAGCAGGTCGGGATGGGCCCGCTGGACATCCTGCAGCATCGGTGCGGAGAGCGCCCGGAGGTCGTACCCGCAGACACTGGACAAGGGGAGCTGCGAGAGGACCACGTTGGAGACGGCCTCGACGGCCGTCCATGCCCGCCACGACTCCGGGTCGCCGGCGTAGGACGGCTCGCTGACCAGCCGCGTCCCGTGCGCACCGTCGGCGAGGAGACGGTGGACCAACCGCTCGTAGGTCACGCACACGTGTGCCGCGCGGGTGTAGACGTCGCTGCGAGGGAGGACCAGTACGTGCGCGTCATCGGGGAGCGCTCCTGCGAGCAGGGCGTTGTGCTCCTCGTCGCACACGACGAGCGCGACCTCGCCGTCGGACAGTCCCTCCTGCAGGTAGGGCACGGCCCGGGCCAGGAACTCCTCGTCCGAGCGGAACAGGAGCGCGGCGTGCCGGTAGTTCTCGCGCGCTTCTGAGCTCATGGGTCTCCCCCGTTCACCTGGAACCCCGGGAGGTCGCCCAGCCCCAGCAGTCGCAGCGTCCGCTCGACCGGGGGTGTGGGTGCGGCGAGCAGTACCCGTCCGCCGGACGCACGGAAGTCACGACTCCCCCGCACGAGTGCCCGGCAGGCGGCGACGTCGACGAAGGACAGCTCCGCGACGTCGAGGCGCAGCACCCGCGGCGGGACGTCGGTGAACGCGGTCACGGCGGCCTCGAGGACCTCGGCGTTGCCGGCATCGACCTCCCCGCGCAGGACGAGGCCCAGCTCGCCGGCGTCCGTGGCGAAGTACCCCCCGCGGATCCCCCGCAGGTGCACGCCGACGGCGTCCCGGAGTCTCGGCCCCGTGGTGCAGCTGCGTTCGTACTGACACAGCGCGGACACCGGGAGACTGCGGGCGAGCTCGTCCATCCCTCTCTCCACGGAGAGGTGGTCCCCTGGCGAGAGGATGGTCAGGGCGGCCGAGGCCCCGGCCGACATGCGTACGGCGGGGAACCCCTCGGCCAGTGCCCGATCGACGACCTGCCGCTGTCCCTCCGTGGGGTAGAACTCGGCCAGGGGCAGCAGTGCGAGACGTCCTTCGGCGACCGCGGTGGCGGCGTCCACCCCGTGGGCTTCCAGAGCGGCGATCACCGCGTGATCCCGTTCGGTGGCGGCCTCGGCGTAGAGGACCTTCTGGTCCAGGTCGAGGCCCCGCTGGACCCAGGCAGCCACCCCTGCGCTGCGCTCGGCGTCGGAGTCGTGCAGCAGCAGCAGATGGCCGTCCCACTCGGGACCGGTCGTCGCGCTGCCCGCGCCCCCCACGGGTGGGGACGCTACCCGCACGGGACGCCGGGATGGGGGTCTCATGGCTCCGGACCGTCCGGTTCAGGTGGTTCGCGGAGAGCCGTGGGAACACCTCGGGCGGCGGGGTCGCGGTGACGAGGTCTCGGCCGACGTCAGGAACTCGTGAGGATGACGAGTCGCTGGGTCGCGCGGGTCATCGCGACATAGCGGTCGACCGCTCCTTCGATGCCCGTGCCGAACGCCTCCGGGTCGATGAGGACGACCAGGTCGAACTCGAGCCCCTTCGACAGCTCCGGGGTCAGCGACCGGACGCGGGACGTCGCCTGGAACGTCGGATCGCCGATGACGCAGGCGATCCCCTCGGCGTGCGCGGCGAGCCAGTCGTCGAGGATCGAGCCCAGATCCGACGCAGGCCCGTGGACGACGGGGACGCCGCTGCTGCGGATGGAGGTCGGCACGTTGGCGTCCGCGAGCACGGCGCGGATGACCGGCTCGGCCTCCGCCATGACCTCTGATGGCGTCCGGTAGTTGATGCTCAGGGAGGCCAGCTCGATCCGGTCGAGCCCGATCCGCTCCAGGCGCTCCCGCCACGACTCGGTGAACCCGTGCCTGGCCTGGGCCCGGTCCCCGACGACGGTGAAGCTCCGGGACGGGCAGCGGAGCAGCAGCATCTGCCACTCCGCGTCGGTCAGCTCCTGGGCCTCGTCCACGACGACGTGCGCGAACGGGCCGGCGAGCAGGTCCGGGTCGGTGCTGGGCAGCGCGGCTTCGTCGACCAGGGCGTCCCGGAGGTCCTGGTGGCGCAGGCTCGTCATCAGCAGCAGCTCGGAGTCGTCGGTCGCGATCAGCTCATCGATGACGTCAGCCATCCGCTCGCGTTCGGCGGCGACGGTCGACTCCTGCCGGCGCCTGCGCCGGGACGTCTCCGGGTCGCCGAGCCGCTGCCGTGCGGCGTCCAGGAGCGGCAGGTCGGAGACCGTCCAGGCCTGTGCGTCCTCCCGCTGCAGCTTCCGGACGTCGTCGGGGCCGAGCCAGGGGGCGCACCTCCGCAGGTAGGCCGGTACCGACCACAGGTCTCCGACGACGTCGGTGGCCTCGAGCAGCGGCCACGCCCGGTTGAAGGTCGCGAGCAGGTCCCTGTTCTGCTGCAGCGACGTCCGGAGCAGGTCGTCCTCTTCATCGCCGTCGTACTCGTCCATCAGGATCGTGAGCAGCTCGTCCCAGACCTGGTCGCGCGCCTCGTTGTGCGGGGTCCCGGGGTCAGGCGCCTCGAACGCCTCGGCCCAGTCGTCGGCGGTCAGCCGGATGTCGGTCGAGTCGGTCTCCACCGTCATCCCCTTGGCGGGCGGCTCCTCGGAGAACCGGACCGCTGTCTCGATCACCGTTCCCACGTCCATGGAGGACTTCAGGCGGGCCACCTCCGGGTCGCTCTCGATCGCTGCTGCCGCTCCCTCCGGGACGAGGTCCCGCAGCGTGCAGATCTGCACCCCCTCCTCCCCGAGGCTGGGGAGGACGTCGGCGACGTAGGACAGGTAGGGCTGGCTCGGGCCGACGAACAACACGCCGCCCCGGTGGTGGCCGAGGCGAGGGTCGGAGTAGAGGAGGTAGGCGGTGCGGTGCAGGGCGACGACGGTCTTCCCCGTCCCCGGGCCGCCGTCGACGACGAGTGCACCGGCGGATCCCGCGCGGATGATGGCGTCCTGGTCGGCCTGGATGGTGCCGAGCACGTCGCGCATCCGGGCCGACCGGTTGCTGCCCAGGCTGGCGATGAAGGCGGACTGGTCGTCGAGCGCGGCGTGCCCCTCGAGCCCGTCCGGGGTGAAGACCTCGTCCCAGTAGTCGGTGATCCGGCCCCGGGTCCAGCGGTACCTGCGGCGGCTGGCCAGACCCATCGGGTTGGCGTGGGTAGCTCCGAAGAACGGCTCGGCCGCGGGGGACCGCCAGTCGAGCAGCAGCCGACGACCCGAGCTGTCGGTGAGGCCGAGGCGTCCGACGTACACCGGCTCGGGGTCGTCGGCGCCGACGATGCGGCCGAGGCAGAGATCCAGGCCGTAGCGACGCAGGGTGCGCAGTCGGGCGGTCAGCCGGTGGACCTCGAGGTCTCGGTCCAGCGCCTCCAGACCCGTGCCTCCGGGCGCGCGGCGCTCGGCACCGAGGCGGTCGGACAGGTCGGCGATCGACTGCTCGAGGCTCTCCGCGATGGCCGCGAAGTGCTGCTCGTCGCCGGCGATCAGTGTCGGGTCGGCCTTGGCTGTGAGGTGGTCGGGGAGGTCGAAAGCGCTGGTCGTCGAGGGGGTCACGGCATCAGCTCCGATCCTGAGGTCCGTGACCCTAGAACGGATTTCCGGCCCTCATGAGGGCGGCTGAAACCTGCTACACATGGAGGTGAGGGAGTCGCTCGCGACCATCACGCGCAGCAGGGCCTGCACCGACGTGACGGAGCTGGTGGCCTCGACGAGCAACGCTCCGCCTGACCTGCTCACCGCCGGCGGGGACGTCGAGGACCCGGCCGCTACCGCAGCGAGCCGCCCCGTCGGTCCGGGCCGACGCTGCCGGTTCCGTCGCCTCGACGCGGAACGGCGCCCGGTGGCGGCGGCGCCTCCCGGGTCGTCGCTCGATCGTGGCAGCACGTGGCACCGACGGGTGCCGCTGTCATGATCACGCCTGTGACCAGCCCGGACGTCGTTCTCGAGCTCCGCCCGCCACCCCTCGCCTCCGCCCTGTACTGCGTCTCGCTGGTGGTCGCCGTCGTCCTCGTGGTGGCCGTCCTCACCATCGACGGTTCGCCGCTGTTCACAGCGGTCTTCGTGGCCTTCGTGGTGGGCATCACCGCCTACAACACGGCGGCGGCGCTCAGCCGTGCCCGCGCGCACGCCGACGGCTCGCTGGAGGTGCGCAACCGACTGTCGGCGCGCCGGCTGCGGCGCTCTGACCTCGACCGGGTGATGCTGGGTCGCCAGGGCGGGTTCGGGTCCTCGCGGCGGCTCGAACTGCTCCTCACCGACGGGACGACACTGCCACTGGTCGCCACCGAGCCGCCGCCGCTGCCCGGGCAGCGGCGGCGGCTGGAGGAGCAGGCCGTGGAGCTGCGCCGCTGGCTGAGCGACAACGCCCCCCGCTGACGCCCCTGCGCGGGAACGCGGGTTGAGCGCAGAACCGCCGTACTCCATCGCGGCTGCGCCGGGTCTGGCGACATGGCCGTGACGACGACGTGGGTCGGGGTCAGTCCTCTCGTCCGTGCCCGCCAGCCTCTGTTGCGGAGGTCATGGTACGGCTGGTCGCGTGATGGTCGGTCAGCAAGGCACCCAGCCATAGCCTGGAGGGCGTGCCCACCTGGTCTCCGCATCGTTCCCTGCCGCACGCGCGCCTCCCGGAGCGGGCCTGGCGGGCGATCGCGGGGACCGACCCGCCGACCGCGCCGATCGGCCTGCGGGCCCAGCCCAGCCGGATGGACGACCTCACCGCGCACGCCGCGCTGGGGCTGGCCCTGCGCATCGGGGCGTCCATGCTGGCCGTCGGGGCCTCGTCTGCCGACGTCACCGCGACGGTGCTGCGGGTGGCCGCCGCCTACGGGCTGACCAGCTGCCAGGTCGACATCACGTTCACCTCCATCACGGTCAGCTTCGACCGGGAGGACGCGGTACCGCTCACCGCGATGCGGATCGTGCGCATGAGCCGGGTCGACTACACCCGCCTGCAGAGGATCAACGACCTGGCCCGTGCGATCGGCGCGGGCGGCCTCGACGTCGAGGAGGCGCACCACCGGTTGGATAGCGTGGTCTCCGCACCCCCCACGTACCGCCGCACCGTCAACGCGCTGGGCTGGGCCGGCGTGGCCGGTTGCTTCGGCCTCGTCCTCGGCGGCGGGTGGCTGGAGGCACTGATCGCGGCGCTGACCACCGCCCTGATCGAGCAGGTGATGCGCGTCCTCACCCGGCGGAGCCTGCCGCTGTTCTTCCAACAGGCGGCCGGGGCCGCGCTGGCCACCGGGGTCGCCGTCCTCCTGCTGGCGTGGGACGTCGACGTCCGGACCTCCCTGGTCGTCGCCGCCGGCATCGTCGTGCTCCTGGCCGGACTGTCCCTGGTGAGCGCCGCCCAGGACGCGATCAACGGGTTCCCGGTGACCGCCGCGGCGCGGGCCTTCGAGGTGGTGACGCTGACCGCCGGCATCGTCGTGGGCATCGCCGGCGTGCTCGACCTGGCCCAGCGCGCCCAGCTCCCGCTGACCGTCGTCGACACCTCGCCCTCCCCGATACCGTTCGCCATCGCGCTGGCCGCGTCGGCCGGCATCGCCGGGTTCTGGGCCCTGGCCTGCCACGCCCGGCCGCGCGCCATCGTCCTCGCCGCGGCGGCCGGAGCGCTGGCCTGGACGACGTTCTGGGCGACCAGCGGACCGGGTGCCGGCCCCGCGCTGGCCAGCGGGGTCGCGGCCGTCGTCCTCGGGTTCTGCGGCGAGGTGCTGACCGTCCGGCTCCGGGTTCCGTCGCAGCTCGTCGCCGTCTGCGGCATCGTCCCCCTACTGCCCGGGCTGGCGATCTACCACGGCCTGTTCGCGATCGTCGTCGACGCCGACATCGAAGGCGGACTCACCGCCCTCGTCGG
>DASQDP010000122.1:0-1964 GCA_035634095.1 Nocardioidaceae bacterium
GTCCCGCGCGTAGATGCAGATGTCGCGGCGGCCGCTCTCCTCCGAGCGCAGCGCCTTCACGATGCCGTCCAGGCTGGCGAAGGTCTGCCCGAACACCAGCCGACCCCAGGCGAGGTCCAGGACGACGTCGGACCCCATGCCCTGGCGCTGGTGCTCGGAGACCTGCTGCCAGGGACGGCTGGTGGGGGAGGGGGTGTCCGACACCGGGGTGCGGCGGCGGTGCCCCGCGACCCGGGTCACGGCGCCTCCTCGTCGGCGCTCGTCGGCACCACGCCCCGGGGGACCGTGCCCCCGCGTGACCTCGCGAGCTCGGCCACGGTCACACCCCGTGGGTCTGCAGCCAGAGCTCCAGCAGGCCGAGCTGCCACAGCTTGTTGCCGCGCAGCGGGGTGAGCCCACCGTTCGGGTCGGCCAGCAGCCCGTCGACGTACCCGGGACGGAACAGCCCGCGCTCGCGGGCGGCCTGGCCGGTGAGCGCGTCGCGCACCAGGTCGAGCACCTTGCCCTCGAGGTGGGTGATCGCCGGCACCGGGAAGTAGCCCTTGGGCCGGTCGATGACCTCCGGCGGGATGATCCGCCGTCCGATCGCCTTGAGCACGCCCTTGCCGCCGTCGGCCAGCTTCAGCTCCGGCGGGCAGGCCGCGGCCAGCTCCACCAGGTCGTGGTCGAGGAAGGGCACCCGGGCCTCCAGGCCCCAGGCCATGGACATGTTGTCCACCCGCTTGACCGGGTCGTCGACCAGCATGACCTCGCTGTCCAGCCGCAGGGCGGCGTCGACGGCGGTCTCGGCGTGCGGGGCGGACATGTGCTGCCGGACGAACTCCAGGCTCGGGTCGCCGTCCACGGCGTGGCGGTCGGCGACCAGCCGTGCCATGTCGGCGGCGTCGCGGTCGAAGAACGCCGCCGCGTACCGCTCGACCGCCTGGTCGCGGCCGACGCCGGCCAGCGGCGGGTACCAGTGGTAGCCGGCGAAGACCTCGTCGGCGCCCTGGCCGGACTGCACCACCCGGATGGACTGGCTGACCCGCTCGGAGAGCAGGTCGAAGGCGACGACGTCGTGGCTGACCATCGGCTCGGCCATCGCCCCGATCGCGTGGCCGAGGGCGGCGGCGAGCTCGTCGGAGGCCACCCGGATGCGGTGGTGGTCGGTGCCGAAGCGCTCGGCGATGACGTCGGAGTACTGGAACTCGTCGCCCTCGCGCCCGCCGACGGCCTCGAAGCCGATCGAGTAGGTGGCCAGGCCGGTCTGCCCTTCCTGGGCGAGCAGGCCGACGATCAGGCTGGAGTCCAGGCCGCCGGAGAGCAGCACGCCGACGGGGATGTCGGCCACCAGCCGCCGGCGGACAGCGACCCGCAGCGCCTCCTCGATCGCGTCCTCCCAGTCGCGGGCGGACCAGTTCGCGTGCTCGGGGCGACGCTCGTAGCGGGCCTCCCAGTAGCGGTGCTCGCGGGAGGTGCCGTCGGCCTCGATCACCCGGACCGTGGCCGGGGGCAGCTTGCGGACGCCGTTCAGGATCGTCCGCGGCGCCGGGACGACGGCGTGCCAGGTGAGGTAGTGGTGCAGCGCGACCGGGTCGATGGAGGTGTCGAGGTCCCCCGAGTGGCCGCTCGCCTGCACCAGCGCCGGCAGGGAGGAGGCGAACCGCAGCCGGCCCGGCGTCTCGGCGAGGTACAGCGGCTTGATGCCCAGCCGGTCGCGGGCGAGCACCACCCGGCCGGTGTCGCGCTCGGTGATGACGAACGCGAACATGCCGTGCAGGTGCGAGACGACGTCGGTGCCCCAGTGGTGGTAGCCCTTGAGGATCACCTCGGTGTCGCTGGTAGAGAAGAAGCGGTAGCCGTGGCCCTCGAGCTCGGCGCGCAGCTCCTGGTAGTCGTAGATGCAGCCGTTGAAGACCGCGGTCAGGCCGAGCTCGTTGTCCACCATCGGCTGGCTGCCGGCCGCCGAGAGGTCGATGACCGAC
>DASQDP010000123.1:0-2257 GCA_035634095.1 Nocardioidaceae bacterium
CACCGCGACCGAGGCCAGGCACTTCCGGCACGGCGGGATCCTGCCTTTCGTCGCCCGGTCGCTGCTGCGGCGGACGACCACGTCCTGTCCTCCCCTCCCTCGCAGTTGATCATGGGCTTGTCGCAGGCGGACACGCGCGACGCGGCCAGGCGCGCGACACCAACCCCAAGATCGACACGGGGGACGACGGGTGTGCTCGGCCGAGCAGCACCGACGCGCCGGGCTAGCGTGGCGCCGTGGCCGCTGCTCCGTTCCGCCCGCCCTGGTTCGGCAACCGGGGGGTGCAGATCCTCGCCGCCGGCGCGCTCGCCTACAGCCTCGTGCAGCTGGTGGTGCAGCTCGTGGACGCCGAGTGGGGGCCAGCGTTCCTCAGCTTCGCTTGGAGCGTCCTGTTCGGCTACGTGCTGGTCGAGTCGCTGCGCTTCCGCCGCGAGCCGGAGGCGGAGCGGGACGAGCCGGTGGAGCCCGACGACGGAACCGGCGCCGCGGGATAACCTCGACGTGCCAGGAGGGCTCGCCTAGTGGCCGATGGCGGCGGTCTTGAAAACCGCTATGGGGTCAAACCCATCGTGGGTTCGAATCCCACGCCCTCCGCTTTGTGATGTCTCAGGACATCCCGGACGCCCGGACCCACGGATCGGGGGTTCGGGCGTCTGTCATTTGCCGGTGGGTCTGGGTGGTCGTCCGGTGGGTTGGTGGTCGCGGGTGGGGTCGATGGTGAGCTCGCGGGGGAGTCCACCGGTGGCGGCGTGGACCACGCGCACGTGCAGGTCCTGGACTAGGAGCAGGAGCAGGACGTGGGTTCGGGCGTGGGTGCGGCCGATGCCGGGGAGCACCCAGCGGTCGAGGGAGTGCTGGCGGGTCTCGCGAGTTCGCACGGCCAGGGGACGACCTCGAATGGTCCGCTCGGCCAGCCACGCCTGGCTGTACCCGCGGAGCGGGAGACGTTGCGGCATCTGCAGCAGGAGGGGCTGGTCACGGTCGGCAACCGGGGCATGGTCCGGGTCAACCACCTCACCCCAGTGGAGGTCCGGGGGCTGTTCAGGGGGTGCGCGCGGCGTCAGAGGGGATCGCGGTCACAGAGATCACCGCCTCGTCCGAACGGGGGGCAGTGGTGGCCAGGCTGCGGGAGGCGCTGGCACAACTGGCCGACGGCGGCGGCGACTCCGCCGCCGGGCGCGATCATGAACGGTGGGCCCGACAACACGCCGCCGATGATGTCGCTGGACCGGCACTCGCCGATCGTCGACGCCATCGAGAAGGGCGACGTGCCTGCGGCGGTGGCCGTCGTCGAGGAGCACATGGCGGCGGCCGCGGAGCACTTCGCGGACGCTCGCGACGCCGACTGAGCCGCACGAGCCGTCGACCCGAGCGGGCATCGATGCCATTCTCACCAGGTGTGCAGACGTGACCTGCATCACACCGCCCGCCTGCTGGGGATCGCAGGCCTGAGCCCGGCTGCGGGCGGGGCAGCCGTGCCGCCTGCAGTTTCACCTGCGGGCCTCGCTGATGCCGGGCTGCGTCAGAGGCCAGCGGCACACGCCCGCGGGGTCCGAGTCGCCCCGCTGCCCCACGTGAGCCTTGACACGTGTGACGCGCACCTCCATCCTAGTTCCTAACAGTCGACTGTTGACAGTCAACCTACGGGGCTCCAGGCGGCTGTCCTCCCCCTCACTCCCACGACCCGCGGAGATCACCATGATTGAGCGTCACCCGCCGCTCCGGGCCCTCACCTCGAGGAAGCCGCCGAGTGGCATCAGACCGAGGGCTCGCCGGAAGGTGGGCGCCGGGTGCGCGGTCGAGGCGACCACCATCGAGACGTACGGCATCAGCTCCGGCGAACCGGAGGGACACTGACATGGCCGGCACCACGGCGCTCCTGCTCCACACCGCGATCACGGTTGCCATCGTCGTCGGGCTCATCGTCTTCGCGAAGATCAACCCGGTCATCTCGCTGGTGATCGGCGCCCTCTATCTCGGCATTGCCGCAGGGCTCGGCTACGAGGGGACGACGACGGCCGTCACCGAGGGCTTCGGCATCCTGATGGCCGAGGTGGGCCTCATCATCGGATTCGGCGTGATGCTGGGGACGCTGTTGTCGGCCATGGGGACGCTCCACCGCGTCGTGGACGGGATGCTGCGGCTCTTCGGGGTCAAGCGGTCCCCCTACGTCATCGGCTTGGCCTCGGGAGTGGTCTTCCCCGCGATCTACTTCGACGTCGCGCTGGTGATCCTGGGACCCATGGCCCGCTCGATC
>DASQDP010000124.1:0-7572 GCA_035634095.1 Nocardioidaceae bacterium
CGCGAGCCTCAAGTCCGACCTCAAGAGCGCCGCAACCGTCCTCGAGACCAAGTCGGTCGATGCACCTTGGGCCGCTGCTGATGCCGCCACTGTCGTGAGCGTCGCTTCCGATTTCAAGAGCAGCCCAGGGAACACCGTCACGTTCAAGGGCGCGGGCGGCACCGTCAGTGGCTACTGCCTTCAGGCTAGCAACTCGGGCGCAACCAGCGACTTCTTCTACAGCTCGAATGCCGGCGGGCTCGTCGCCACCTGCTGAGCGAGCGCTCGTCGCGTTAGTGCACCCGTCTCAGGCGAATCTTGCTCAAGAGCGAATGCGGAGTCGTCGCAACCGCTCGGCACGTCATCGACGATTCGCTTGGATGCATCCGGCGACGCACCCACGGACTCACCCACCGATGGAGTCTCACGACCAGGACCACCCGGCGGGGTGAAGGACTGGCGATAGACACGACGATTCCTCACTCAAGGAGACCCAGCATGATTGCTCGCCTGCAGAAGTCGATGAAGAACAAGGATCAGGGCTTCACCCTCATCGAGCTCTTGGTCGTCATCGTGATCATCGGCATTCTCGCCGCCATCGCCATTCCGCTTTTTCTGAACCAGCGCAAGAAAGGCGTCGACTCAAGCATCAAGTCCGACTTGAAGAACGCAGCCACTGTTGCGGAGACCATGACCGTCGACGCGCCCACCAGCACCACCGTATTCACGGTGGCAGATTTGGAGGCAGCGGGTTGGAAGCACGACAGTGCGACAGCCTTCAATGTCAGCGGTACCCCGGCGGCCGGCAACCTCTGCATCTCCGGCCACAACGCCGGCGGCAGCACGACTGACGGCACAGCCGAGTTCGTCTACAGGGCTGCCAGCGGCGGTATGCAAGCCGGTAAGGGCGCAGCGTGCTGATTCTGTCGGCATGAGCGAGTGGGGGTGGTGCGCCGGCGGACGCGCCGCCCCTGCACGCGTTTCCGCCAGGGAGACCGCCATGTCGTCGCACCTACTTCTCCGACCAATCGGCGTCTTCGTTGCCCTGGGCGCAGCGATCGGCGTCGCGGTCGACGCCGGCTCCGTCGCCGTGACCCGCATGTCAGCCGCGCACAAAGTCGAAGCAGTCGGACAGGCGGCCGCAGGGGCGGTCAAGGGCAGACCTGTTACCTCCGCCACGGCCGCCCTAGCTCTGAGGGTCGCCCACAAGGAGAGCCGGCCGGGTGGCTTGCAGGTGCAGGGCAAGTCCTTCCGCCTCTACCGCGACGGACGGGTGCACCTCATCGCGACGACCACTGCGCCGACGATGGTGCTGCAGCACCTCGAGCCGCTACGCCACCTGACGCATGTCACCGCGACGGCCACCGTGACGCCGTCGCCGTACTCCTGACCTCGACCAGCCGACGACTGAAGGACCAGCACCATGGCGATCACCAGAGAAGCGGACGGCTCCCCCGATCTGGATGTCCTCCCCACCACTAGCCAGCGCGAGCCCATTCAGCCCCAGGCTGCCGCGGAGCTCGCCCAGGAGCTGACCCTGGTTGCCCGGGCCATGTTCGCGCAGCTGCTGCCTGACGCCGGGTCCTACGCGCTGTCCGGGGTGCCGGTGGCGGGGGGCCCAGCACCCATGAGCATGGACGCTGCCTCCGGCGTTGCCTTCGAGCAGGTCGCCCACCACCACACTGCCCCCGCCCCGGCCCAGGCGCCCCTTCCGGTCGGCGAGGCAGTCCCACATTGCGTAGCCGAGCCCTCCTACGAGCAGCTGGCCGTCCCGTTGCCGGCGCCTGAGCCCGGCCCGGATCTGCACGTTCCGGCCGCGGTGAGCGCGACGTCCGTCCCGGTCGAGACGCCGTCCGTGCCGGTCCCCCAGCTCGAGGTGCCGGGTCTGGAGCCGGCCGGGACGGTCCAGGCGGTCGCCGTACCGGCGACAGAGTCGTTCGAGGCGCCCGCCCTGGACGTCCCGTCGCTCGGCGTCCCTGGTGAGCCGGACCCCGCGGCGCACGTCGAGTCGCTCCCGGTCCCAGCCCCAGAGGCGTCCAGCAAGTCCTCACACCGGCCCGACCGGTCCCTGACCATGCTGGCCGAGATCGGCTTCCTCGACGAGTGACCCCAGACCTCGGCGCGTGACGAACAGGATTGTCAGGAGGGAAGGATCGCCCTGATGATCACGCGCGCAGCCTGGCCCTCCGTGATGCCGGCTCGTTCGGCCGCGTCGCGCAGCCGCGCAGCGGCGGCCTCGTCGGAGATCTTGTAGGCGTCCATCAGCAGGCCGACCGCCACCTCGATCGCGTTCGTGTCGCGCAGGCGGGCTGGAGTCGCGGCAGCCGCCTCTCGGCTACTGAACGTGAGGTCGGCGTTGCTGACCGCTCCCGGCGCCCAGGCACCGCATCGGCGGGCGAGCTCCTCGTGACGGCCGTCGAACGCGTCCGCCGTCGCGGCGTAGAGGTTGACAGTGGCGGTCACCCGGCCGCCGAAGACGATGGGCAGGGACAGGGTAGCGGCCACGCCGATCGCCGCCCCGGCCCGGGCGAAGTCGGCCCACCGGGCCTCGTCGAGCGCGTCGTCCCGCTGCTCACGACGCTCACCGGTCTCCGCGGCCTCGACGCACGGACCTCCGCCCAGGTACTGCATCGAGTCCAGGCCGGAGATGCGGTGGTCCGTGGCGATGGCGGTGAACGTCAGCTCACCGGCCACCATGCCGAGGCTGAGGCCGACGGCCTCGGGGACGACCTGCACCACCTCACGGCACAGCCGCAGCAGGGCGACCGCTACGTCGTTGCTGCCCAGACGGTTGAGCTCCTTGATGGCCTCCAGCGTCTCAGGGGTGGGCTCGAGCCTGCGCATCCGGCCTCCTCTCCCCCCGACGCTGCAACTTTGTGCACTGCACAGGTCTGTGGCCTGCAGCGTTTCGTCTTCCCCAGGGTATGAGGCACACTTCTTTACAGAGTCGCTGGGGCCCGCGGTCAGCACGTCCCACCCCCTGACGTACTGACCGTCTACCCCCCTAGAAGGTCCCTGCGCTCTGAGGGACGGCTGCGTACCTGGGATCGCAGCCGGTCCGATGTCCGGTCCGAGGCTCCTCCCGGGCACAACGCGGACCGCCCGCGGCGCATCTGACGCCGCGGGCGGTACCGCATCTCACGCTCGAGCGCCCCTCCCCATGCGCCGCAACCCGGTCTCGCCGCGACTACTTGCCAGCGCAACAATTGCCGGTAGGATAGTTGCTGTGAACACCTTCGCCTGGACCCTGTCCGGCGCTCTCGCCGCTGCCTTCCTCGGAGCCGGGGCTGCGAAGCTCGCCTCCTCGAGAGAGAGCCTGGTGGCCAGCCCCAACATGGCGTGGGCCAACGACTTCAGCGACGGTCAGGTCAAGGGCATCGGAGCCCTCGAGGTCCTCGGGGCCATCGGCGTCGTCCTGCCGTGGCTGCTGGGCGTCGCCCGCGTGCTGACCCCGCTCGCCGCCGTCGGGCTGGCTGCCCTGATGGTCGGTGCCCTGGTGGTGCACACCCGTCGGGGTGAGCTCAAGCAGGCGCTGCCGATCAACTCCGTCCTCTTCGCTGTCGCCGTCGCGGTGGCCTCCTTGCGCTTCAGCCAGCTCTGATCCCGGCTTCGGGGACAACGGCGGAGCGCGAGGCGCGGGTCCAGGGCCAGGTCATCAGGGCCCAGACGGCGGCGACCACGACGATCTCCACGACGACGTACCCGGGCCACGGCCCGAGGAGGTCGAGCAGGCTTCCGACCGCGGGCTTGCGGTTCAGGTAGCCGTAGTTGGTGCCGGTGATCGCGTTGAACACCATCACCGTCGCCGCCCACACGAGGGTGCAGGCGACGGTGAACCGGTAGCTGCGCCACGTCAGGGGCACCCGCACGCCGAAGGTCAGGTAGACCGCCGCCCACACGGTGAGGAAGTGCATCCCCCAGAACATGACGTAGCGGGGGTCTGGGAAGACCTGCGTCAGCGACGGGGTCAGGATCCCCTGCACGGTCAGGGTCAGGCCCCAGAAGTACACCAGGGCGGTCGCCATCCAGTGCCGCGTCCACAGCGCCACCATCGCCGCCACCCAGGCGAGGTCGCAGAGCTGCAGGGGCAGCGAGGTGTCGATGTCGTAGTCGTCGGGCAGCAGCTGGAGCACCTGCATGGGGACCGTGAAGCACGGGATCAGCAGCGCGAAGCCACGACGGAAGCGCACCTCGGCGACGGTCCCGCGATGGGACCGGCCCAGCAGCGCCAGCCCCACGCAGACGGCCAGGAACCCGGCGATCAGCGCGGCATGCTCGAGGGTGAAGGCCTCGAACCGGGTGGCGGGCGCCTGCATGGGTCAAGAGTGACACCCGAGCGGTCGAAGCGACATGAGTACGGCGACTCAGGACCCGTCGCGTCGCGGCCCCCCGACCCCGGCCCCGGGCCCCCGACGGCTCGTCCAGTCGAACAGGGGCTCGATCAGCTCGCTCAGCCGGGAGTACGTCTCGCCGAGGTACCGGTAGGCGTCGGCGCGCGCAGGGTCGGCTACGAACGCGGCACCGGGCTTCACCATCGCTGCTCTGGCGGTCGCCCAGTCGGGGTGGACCCCGGCGCCGACGGCGGCACAGATCGCGGCGCCCAGGCCGGCGGCGTCCGGCACCGCGGCCCGGAGGGTCGGCCGGTCGAA
Source organism: Nocardioidaceae bacterium (assembly GCA_035634095.1). Classification (GTDB taxonomy): domain Bacteria; phylum Actinomycetota; class Actinomycetes; order Propionibacteriales; family Nocardioidaceae; genus Nocardioides_B. Next base: position 4,629 of record DASQDP010000124.1, read on the forward strand.
GACGTCGGCGAGGACCTGCATGAGCAGGGGTGAGCGCGAGCCGCCGCCGGCCACGACGAGGGTGTCGAACGCGCGGTCGAGATCGCGCTCCATCCTCGCGACGTGCCCGGCCATCGTCAGGGCGATGCCCTCCAGGATCGCCCGGTAGACGTGGGCCCGGCCCTGGCTGCCGTCGAAGCCGACCAGGGCGCCCCGCCGGTGCGGTGCCTCCGCCGGCGGCAGCCAGTCCAGCAGGGCCATCAGCCCGCCGCACCCGGGCGGCACCAGGGCCGCCTCCGCGTTGAGGGTCTCCTCCACCACCTCAGCGCTCTCCCGGGTGGTGGGCGCCAGGCCCCAGGCGAGGTCACGGAACCAGCTGACCGTCCACATGCCCCGACGGATGCCGCGGCTCTCGTAGAGGTACTCCCCCGGGGTCGCACCGAAGTTCACCCAGTAGCCGTCGGACGCAGCCTCCGACGAGGTGCCCGTGGTCATGGCGGCGATGTACGTTCCGAGGCTCAGCAGCACGGTGTCCGGGCTGTTCAACCCGGAGCCCAGGGCCTCGACGGCCTTGTCGTTCGCCGTGGCGAACACCGGGAGCCCGGCCGGGATGCCGGTCGCGGCCGCCGCCGCGGTGGTGACCGTCCCCAGCAGGTCCCCGGGGGGGACGAGGTCCGACAGCAGGTGCCTGGGCATCCCGGTGGTCTCGTACGCCGCGGGGTCGGTCGACCAGGCCGTCGTCCGCAGGTCGATCGGCCACAGGCCCCGGTAGGCGGCGTAGCTGTCCCGGAACCGCCCGGTCAGCCGGGCGGTGAGGTAGCCGGACGACGTCGTGACGTGGGCGACCCGGTCGCCTTCGTCGTGCGGGCGGGAGACCCGCTCGTCCATCCAGCTGAGCACCGGCTCCGCCAGCCGTCCGTCGGCGTCGAGCAGCACGCGGCAGAAGCGGATTGTGCACAGCCCCACGGCGGCGATCTGCGTGGCGTCGCCGTTGAAGCGGTGCAGCGCCTCGGCGGTCGTGGCCCGCAGGGAGTCCCAGAGGTCGTCGTCGGGGTGCACGACGCGCCCCGGAGCCGGCGTCTGGTACGGCCGCAGCGCCCGCTGGGAAGAGCTGTGCACGGTGCCGTGGTCGTCGATGACGCTGACCTTGGTGCTCTGGGAGCCGCCGTCGATCGCCAGCACGAATCGTCCCGTCACGCGCGGTCCTGCGGCCCGCGTCCGGGCGTCCGCTCCGGGAGCGGGTAGATGGTTCCGGGGTTCATGATCCCGGCGGGGTCGAAGACGCGCTTCAACCCGTCGAGAAGGAACCACGCGCTGCCGTGCTCCTCGTGAACCCACGGCGTGCGGTACTTGCCGATGCCGTGGTGGTGCACCATCGAGCCGCCCAGCCGCAGCGACTCCTCCACGATGATCGCGTTGAGCGGGACGTGGTACTCCTCGATCTCGGCGCGAGGGTCGCAGTTGATCCGGTAGTCGTAGACGAAGTAGAGGTTCGTGCCGGTCTGGTAGCTGTGCGAGGAGTGCGCACCGAGCATCGTCAGGTCGTCGGCCCGCGGGAACTCGGCGCGGATCCGGGAGGTGACCGCCTCGTAGAGCGCGCCGACGCGCGACCAGTCGACCGAGACCTCCGTGGTGTAGCCGAGGTGCGCCTGCTCGAGCATCGTGCGCTTCTCGTCCTCGATCTTGTCCCGGCCCCAGTTGAGCTGGCCGAACCACTCCTCCACCAGCCGCGGGTCCACGCGCTCGTGCCCGCGGTCCGCGAACAGCGCCTCGATCGCGCCCGCCGTCGCGTCGGCGAGCGGGCGCGGCCCCTCGGCGACGAGCACGACGACACATCGGCCCTTGGCGAAGTGGGCGAAGTGCGCCGCTGCGTCCTCGACGGAGTAGGCCCGGCACACCGAGGGCCGGTAGCCGTCGGTGACCAGCTCCCGGAGCGCGTCGACCGCGGACGCGAAGTCGTCGACCAGGAACCCGTAGTAGTGGCTGGTCTCGGGCCGGTAGCGGAACACCTTGACCGTCACCTCGGTGACGAAGCACAGGGCGCCCTCGCTGCCGATCACGACGTGGCGTACGTCGGGACCGGCGGCGCGCCGCGGGACGTTCTTGATGCGGGTGACCACGCCGCCGGGGAACACCGCTTCCAGGCCGACGACCATGTCCTCGATGCCGCCGTACAGCGTGGAGAGCTGGCCGATCGACCGGGTCGCGACCAGGCCACCCATCTGGGCGATGGGCTTGGACTGCGGCGAGTGTCCCGTGGTGAGCCCCTGCTCCCGCAGGCGGTCCTCGAGCACCTGCAGCGGGACGCCGCACTGCGCGGTCGCCATCATGTCGACGGGGTTGACGTCGAGGATCTCGTCCATCGCCGACCCGTCGAGGACGATGGTGTCCTCGACGACCGTCTCCAGACCCCCCTCCGTCGCGGTGCCGCCGGTGCGCGCCACGACGTTCACCCGGTGCTCCTGCGCGAACGCGAGCACCTGGGCCACCTGCTCGGTGCTCCGCGGTCGCACGATGGCGACCGGGAAGGGGCCGTCGTAGATGCCGTGTACGGCGGTGTACTTCTTGAAGCGGTCGACGCTCGCCTCCCGCAGTGCCCCAGGGTCGGTGACCACGTCGTCGGGGCGCAGCAGTCCCCTCAGTCTCTCCACGACCGTGTCGCGGCTCAGGGTGGATCGGGAGTCGACCATGGGGATCCGTGCCTTCTTGTGGGAGCGGGTCGGGGCGTCGGCTGAGGCGGGTCCGGTGGGCGTCACCGCACGAGGTAGCCGCCGTCGCCGGTGAGGACGTGGCCGTGGACGTAGTCGGCGGCACGGCTGGCCAGGAACACCGTCGCCCCCAGCAGGTCGCCGACGTCGCCCCACCGTGCCGCCGGGATGTGCTCGACCACGCGCCGGTGGGCCTCCGCGTCGGCACGGGTCGCCTCGGTCAGCGCGGTGACGACGTAGCCGGGGGCGATCGCGTT
>DASQDP010000125.1:0-2176 GCA_035634095.1 Nocardioidaceae bacterium
GTCGACCTTGATCCGCTGCTCGACGAAGACGCCGTGCCAGACCATGAACACCAGCAGCGTCCACAGCTTGCGGGACAGGTCGACGGGGCTGCCGGACTCGGTGTTGGCCTTGTGCAGGGCGAGCATGTCCAGCACCTGGGCGCGGTCGAGCCACTCGTCGGTCTGGCTCTCGGCGACCACGGCGCGGGCCCACTCGTACAGGTCGCCGGCCAGCCAGTGCCGGGTGGGCACGGGGAAGCCGAGCTTGCGGCGGTTGAGCACGTGCGGCGGCACGATCCGCTCCAGCGCGCGGCGCAGCGCGTACTTCGTCGTCTCCCGGGTCACCCGCTGGCCGACCGGGAGCGTGCCGGCCACCGCGAACACCTCGGGGTCGAGGAAGGGCACCCGCAGCTCCAGTGAGTTGGCCATGGTCATCTTGTCGGCCTTGACCAGGATGTCGCCGCGCAGCCAGGTGAACAGGTCCACGTACTGCATGGCGGTCACGTCGTCGTAGCCCGCAGCCCGCGTCCGCTCGTACAGCTCGCGGGTGACGGCGACGTGCGACAGGTCGGGGTCGCGGCGCTCGAGGAAGCCGAGCTCGTCGTCCCGGAAGATGCGCGCGTTGCCGTAGTAGCGCTGCTCGAGCGGGATGGAGCCGCGGCGCAGCAGGTCCTTGCCGCGCATGCCGTCGGGCAGCCTCGCCGACAGCGCGCCCAGCGCGCGGCGGATCCCGCCGGGCAGCCGGTCGAACGCGGCCAGCGACAGCGGCTCGCGGTAGATGTTGTAGCCGCCGAAGAGCTCGTCGGCGCCCTCGCCCGAGAGCACCACCTTGACGTGCTCGCGCGCCTCGCGGGCCACGAAGTACAGCGGCACGAGGGCGGGGTCGGCGACCGGGTCGTCGAGGTACCAGACGACCAGCGGGATGGCCTCGGCGAACTCCTCGGGCGTCACCACCTTGGTCACGTGCTCGACGCCGATCGCGGCCGCCGACTCCGCGGCGACGTCGATCTCCGAGTAGCCCTGGCGCTCGAAGCCGACCGTGAAGGTCATCAGGTCGGGGTTGTACCGCTTGGCCAGCGCCGCGATCGCGGTGGAGTCGATGCCGCCGGAGAGGAACGACCCGACGGTGACGTCGGCGCGCATGTGCACGCGCACCGAGTCGTCGAGCACCTCGGCGATCCGGTCGTAGAGGCCCTGCTCCGCGTCCCGGGCCACCGGCCGGACGGGGAAGGCCGGGTGGAAGTAGCGGCTGGTGTGCAGCTCGCCGTCCACCACGGTGAAGCTGGTGCCGCTCTCGATCCGCCGGATGCCGCGGTGCAGCGTCGCCGGCTCGGGCACGTACTGCAGCGTCAGGTAGTGCTGCAGGGAGGCGGAGTCCACGCCGCCGGCGGCGTCGCTGCCGCCGAGCAGCTCCAGGACCGCCTTCTTCTCGGAGCTGAGGACCAGCGCGCCGTCGGCCAGGCGCGCGGTGAACAGCGGCTTGATGCCGAAGGGGTCGCGCGCGCCGAACGCGGTCCCGGTCCGGGTGTCCCAGATGACGAAGGCGAACATGCCGCGCAGCCGCCGCACGACGTCCTGACCCCAGTAGTGGTAGCCGGCGACGATCGCCTCGGTGTCGCCCTCGGTGGCGAACTGCGCGCCCAGGGCGGCGAGCTCCGCGCGCAGCTCGACGTAGTTGTAGATCTCGCCGTTGAAGACGATCCGGTAGCGCCCGTCGGCGTAGGGCATCGGCTGGTGGCTGTGCTCGATGTCGATGAACGACAGCCGGTTGAAGCCGAAGGCGACCCGCGCGTCGTTCCAGACCTGGGTCTCGTCGGGGCCGCGGTGGCGCAGACAGTGCAGTGCCTCGTGCACCTCCTTCACGCGGGTGTCGTCGACGCGGTCGGCGTCGGTGGACAGGTAGGCGAGCAGGCCGCACATGGGCGTGGTTCTCCGGGGGTCGTCGTGTGCCGGCGGAGTGGCTGCGGCAGGGTCAGACGCGAACGCCGGCGCGGGTCTTGCGCGTGGCGTTGCGCTCGGCCACGAAGGACAGGATCGGAACGGTGCCTGCCACCAGAGTGAGAACCGTGCCGCGCAACGTCCAGGAGGCGCGCAGGGCGAGGTCGCACGCAGTCAGGAAGAAGATGAAGTAGAGCCAGCCGTGCAGGGTGCCGATGACCGAGACGGGGCCGTCGATCTCCGCCAGGTACTTCAGCGG
>DASQDP010000126.1:0-2522 GCA_035634095.1 Nocardioidaceae bacterium
ACCAGGGGCAGCAGCGCGTTGCGCAGCACGTGCCAGGTGAAGACCTGCCGCGTCGCCAGCCCCTTGGCCTGCGCGGTCCGGACGTGGTCGGCACCCAGGGCCTCGAGGACGCTGGACCGCACGAACCGGGTGATGACCGAGCCGGACACCACCCCGGTGACCACCGCCGGCATCAGGAGCCGCTGCGCCCAGCCGCCCGGGTCCTCGGTCAGCGGGACGTAGCCGCCCGAGGGCAGCCAGCCCAGCGTGCCGGCGAAGACCAGGATCAGCACGATCGCCATCCAGAACTCCGGCACGGAGATGCCGATCTGGCTGAGCACCGTGGCCACCCGGTCGACGACCGACCGAGGCCGCAGCGCCGAGATCGTGCCCAGGGGGACGGCGATGAGCAGCGCCACCAGGATCGAGGCGAACGCCAGGGTGAGCGTCGCCGGCAGCCGCTCGGCGATCAGCGAGGTGACCGTCTCCCCGGTCCGGAAGCTCACCCCCAGGTCACCGGCGAGTGCCCGGCCCGCCCAGCCGAAGAACTGCTCGACCAGCGGCTGGTCCAGGCCGGCACGCGCACGGAGGGCGTCGTAGGTCTCCTGGTCGAAGCGGGTGCCGAGGGCGAGCCGGATCGGGTCGCCCGGCACCAGGTGGACCAGGCCGAAGACGATGACGCTCACCCCTGCCAGGACGACGAGCGACTGGCCGACCCGGCGGAGGAGGTAGCCGGTCAGGGCAGCTCCACCGTCTCGAAGTTGATCGCCTTGTCCGCCCGGATCTGGTAGCCCGACAGCCCGGGCGCCCACGCCTGCACCACGTCGGGGTTGTAGAGGTACAGGTAGGAGACGTCGTCGACGATGAGCTGCGCGGCCTGGTCGTAGAGCTGCTTGCGCGCGGCCTCGTCGGGTTCGACCGCCCCCGCCTGCAGCAGCCGGTCGACCTCGGGGTTGCTGTAGCCCTGGTAGTTGTTCGTCCCACCGGTGACGTGCTGGTCCTGGTAGAAGGCCGCCGGGTCGAGGTTGCCGAGCCAGCCGAGGTAGAACGCGTCGTAGTCGCCCGCCCCCTGGCGGTCCAGCCAGGTGGCGAAGTCCAGGGTCTCGATCTCCACGTTGATCCCGATCGGCTCCAGCTGGCTCGCGATCACCTGCGCGGCCGTGACCGTCTCCGGGAACTGGTCGGTCACCATCAGGCCCATGGTCAGTGGCGTCTGCACCCCGGCCTGCTGCAGCAACTGGCGTGCCTGGTCGGGGTCGGGCTGGAACGGGGCGTAGTCGAAGTAGAAGGAACTGGCCTCCGGGATGGCCGTCTGGTTCGGCTCGGCCGCCCCGAACCACGCCGCCTCGGCCACCGCCTCGCGGTCGATGGCGAAGGAGATCGCCCGCCGCACGTCGCGGTCGTCGAAGGGCGCCCGCGCGTAGTTCATCGACAGGTACCAGTAGTCCACGCTGGGCGTCGTCTGCAGCTCGACGGTGTCGTCGCCCTCCAGCGACTCGATCTGCTGCGGCGGGACGTTGTCGGTCCACTGCACCTCGCCGTTCTGCAGCGCGGTCAGCGCCGCCGCCGGCTCGGTGATGTAGCGGAACTCGACCCCGCCGACGGTCGGCGCCCCGCCCCAGTGGTCCTCGTAGGCGGTCAGCACGGTGCTGCTGGCGTCGGAGCTCTCCAGCTGGAAGGGGCCGGTGCCGTTGGCCTCGGTGGTGAGGTCGAGGTCCTCCGCGGCGTTCTCCGGCAGGATCGCCATCCCCTTGAAGGCGCCGATCCGCTCCAGCAGGTTGGGCGTCGGCTGGCTGAGCCGGATCACCACGGTCCGCGGGTCGGGCGCCTCGCCCGCGGCGACGTTGACGAACCGGTCGGCGTTGGTCAGGTCCTCGTCGATGATCCGGTTGTACGAGTAGACGACGTCCGCGGAGTCGAACTCGCTGCCGTCGTGGAAGGTCACCCCGTCGCGCAGCGTGAACGTCCAGGTCAGCTGGTCCTCGCTGGTCTCCCAGCTCTCGGCGAGGCTCGGCTCCATCGTGAGGTCCTCGGCGTTCGGGACCACGAGGGTGTCGTAGACGTTCTCCAGCACCTGGAAACTCGGGTAGGCCGTGGTCACGTGCGGGTCGAACTGGTCGGGTTGGGCGGCCACCGCCGCGACCAGCGTGCTGCCGGCATCGCCACCGCCGCCACCACCGGCTCCGGTGTCGACGCTCTCGCCGCCGCATCCGCAGGCACTGACCACCAGCACACCGGCGGCGACGACGGGCAGGAGTGTCTTGCTGCGCCCGGGGACCGCCGGGGGTCGGCGGTGGCGTCCGTCCCCGACCCTGGCCCGGACCGTCCCGGCCCGCAGGTCGGGACGGCGATCGTTGCCCGCCCGTGACCCGCCCTTCACGCGGCGCGAGACCGTCGACGACCATGGGGTCGTTGCCGCGCGACACGCCGTCCAGCGGGGTGTCGGCGCGCACGCAACCCATGATCACCTCGGGGAGAGGAGTCGCCTCACGCCTCCCCGAGGGTGGCCCGGCGGAGCGCGTCGAGGTCGACCTTGGGCTCGC
>DASQDP010000127.1:0-3577 GCA_035634095.1 Nocardioidaceae bacterium
CTGTCGCTGAAGGCGACGCAGGAGGACCCGTGGCGCCAGTTCGCCCGGACCCACCAGATCGGCCAGGTCGTGCCCGGCAAGGTCACCAAGCTGGTGCCCTTCGGTGCGTTCGTCCGCGTCGACGAGGGCATCGAGGGTCTGGTGCACATCTCCGAGTTGGCCGAGCGTCACGTGGAGATCCCCGAGCAGGTCGTGCAGGTCGGCGACGAGATCCTGGTCAAGGTCATCGACATCGACCTCGACCGGCGCCGGATCTCGCTGTCGCTCAAGCAGGCCAACGAGGGCGTCATCGGCGACGAGGAGCAGTTCGACCCCGCCGCCTACGGCATGGCCGCGGCCTACGACGAGCAGGGCAACTACATCTACCCGGAGGGCTTCGACCCGGAGACCGGCGAGTGGCTCGAGGGCTACGACGAGGCCCGCGAGACGTGGGAGCGGCAGTACGCCGAGGCCCAGGCCCGCTTCGAGGCGCACCGCAAGCAGATCGCCGCGGCCCGCGAGGCCGACGCCGAGGCTGCCGCTGGGGGCAACTACTCCAGCGGGGAGGCCGAGCCCACCGACACCTCCGGTGGGACGCTCGCCAGCGACGAGGCGCTCGCGGCGCTGCGGGCCAAGCTGGCCGGCGGCGAGTGACCCCCGCTCGGCACCGCTGAGCAGCACCACCTGAGGCCGAGGCCCGGGACCCCGCAGGGTCCCGGGCCTCGGTCGTCCCTCCCATCCCCGTGGAGGGACGCTTGCGCGGCCCCCTGAAGGACCCCGTCCTCCCCACCCTTCGCAGGCTCAGGGCGGGACCCGGGACGGGGCCGGGGCCGGGGCCGGAGGGTCCTTCTTCAGAGGCTGAGGATGATCGCGAACGCGGTGCGCGGGCGGCCACCGGAGTCGGCGAGGAACTGCCACGTGTGCCGGCCGGCCGGGGCGGTCGCCGACAGCCAGCGCAGGAAGGCGTTGCGGGGGCGGGCCGCGCCGGCGCGCTCCAGCCGCTCGCGGACCATGGGCAGGTCCGTGCACCGCACGCCGGTCGGGCGGTCGAGCCGGTGCCGACCGGGGCCGCGCCGGACGGCGGCGGGGGTCGACGAGGGGGCGGCGTGCGCGGGACGGGACATGGTCGGTTCTGCCTCTCTGGGCGGGGGAGATCGCCGGGGGGAAGAGTTGCCCATGGGACGCGTGTGACTGGAGCGACGCGCCGGACACGACGGGCGGGTGTTACCCGTCCGTGATCGTCGCTCGTGCGCTGGCTACTGTCCGTGCGTGCTGCGGATCGGGCTGACCGGCGGGATCGGATCGGGCAAGAGCACCGTGGCCGGCCTGCTGGCCGCCCGGGGTGCGCGCGTCATCGACGCGGACCGCATCGCCCGTGAGGTGGTGGAGCCCGGGACGCCGGGCCTGGATGCCGTCGTCGGGGCGTTCGGAGCAGGGGTGCTCACTGCCGAGGGAGCCCTCGACCGCCCGGCCCTGGCCGCGGTCGTGTTCGCCGACCCCGAGGCCCGCCGCCGCCTCGACGGCATCGTGCACCCGCTGGTGCGGTCCCGCGCCGCCGAGCTGGTCGCCGCGGCGCCGCCGGAGGCGGTGGTGGTGCAGGACGTGCCGCTGCTCGTGGAGACCGGTCAGGCGGCCTCCTACGACCTGGTCCTGGTCGTGCAGGCCGACCCGGCCACGCGCGTCCGCCGGCTGGTCGGCCGGGGGCTGTCCGAGGACGACGCCCGCGCGCGGATCGCCGCCCAGGCCACCGACGAGCAACGCCGGGCCGTGGCCGACGTCGTCCTGGACAACAGCGGCACCGTCGAGGAGCTCGAGGCGCAGGTCGACCGGTTCTGGGCCGAGCGCGTCGCACCCGCCCTCGACTGACGACGCACTCGCCCCGTGCCCGACGATGCAGCCGTCCGCGAGGCCCGGCGTGCGGGCGCTGACCGCCTCGGTCGCCCCGACACCACCGTTGCGGAGGACCGGCGGCCCGTCGCCTCCCGGTGCCGGCCAGGAGGGGCCGAGGCGGAGGTCACGGCAGGGCCGTCGGTGAGGTCCCGGGACGGCGAGAGGCCCGGGTCGACCGACCCGGGCCTCTCTCGCTGTGGGCGATACTGGGTTCGAACCAGTGACCTCTACCGTGTCAAGGTAGCGCTCTACCACTGAGCCAATCGCCCGGTCCGGCCTGTCGACCGGTCCGCTCCACCGCACCCGGCGGGGCCGAGGTGGAGACGGGATTTGAACCCGTGTAGACGGCTTTGCAGGCCGTTGCCTCGCCTCTCGGCCACTCCACCGCACATGGGCGCCGGTCTCGCGACCAGCGCCCGAGGTTCCGAGCGGACGACGGGATTCGAACCCGCGACCCTCACCTTGGCAAGGTGATGCTCTACCAGCTGAGCCACGTCCGCGTTGCTGTCGTGCAGGGAGAACCATACCCGAACCCGGCGAGGGGGCTCACGGGGGGCCTCCGGAGGTCAGCGACCCGTCGGGTCGGCCCCACCGTTGGACAGCAGGGCGGCCAGTTCGCCGTCCACCTCGAGGACCGAGGACTCCTCGCCGAAGGGGACGACGTTGGCGGTCAGCTGCAGGAAGCCGGCGACCGTGCCGCGGGAGACCTCGAACAGCGCCTCGCCCGAGGGCGCGCGCAGGTGCAGGAAGAGGACGTCGCCCGACGTCCGGGACGGCCACAGCCGCACGTCGCCCTCACCCGCGGGCCGCTCCAGGCCGGCCTGCAGCAGGTCGCGGCCCACGAGCCAGGAGATCCCGTCCTCCTCGGCGCTGTCGCCGAAGGTGATCCGCACGGCGAACGGGTCGCTGACCTCGTAGCTGAGCAGCGCGGGGACCTCGGTCCACGACTGCGGGCCGACCAGGTGCAACGTCGTGGGGCAGGTGTACCCGGGCGTGGCGCGGTTGATCATGTCGTGGACGCGACCTTCCCTCATCGAGGTGACGCCCGAGTGGCCTCCGGGCGTTTCGCTCCGCTGAGTGCCCCTTCCGAGCACACCTGAACCGCGTCGGCGGCCTGTTGCGAAGACCGCGTGTGACGATGGGGCTCGTGAGCAGTCCGGCACGGCGCGTCGGGGACGGCCCCGCGGGCGCCGACCTCGTCCTGCGCATCCGCGCGGGGGACAGGGGAGCCGTCGACGAGCTCTACGACAGGTACAGCCGCCCGGCCTTCGCCCTCGCCCGACGGGTCCTCGCCGACGAGGTCCTCGCCGAGGACGTGGTGCAGGACGTGTTCCTCAGCGTCTGGCGTGATCCGGGGGCCTTCGACGCGGGGCGCGGCTCGTTCTCCTCGTGGCTGATGGCGATGGTCCACCACAAGGCCGTCGACGCCGTCCGCCGGGAGGAGTCGCACCGCCGTCGGCAGACCCGGGCCGAGGAGGACCTGGCCCTGTCCACCCCGACGTCGACCCGCGACGTCGAGGACGAGGCCTGGAGTCGTGTCGTGTCCGAGCAGGTGCGCGGTGCGCTGAGCGCGCTGCCGGCGCCCCAGCGAGAGGCGCTCACCCTCGCCTACTACGGCGGCTACACACAGCGGGAGGTCGCGGCGTTGACCAGCACGCCGCTGGGCACGGTGAAGACGCGCATGCTCGCCGGGATGCGACGGCTGCGG
>DASQDP010000128.1:0-8637 GCA_035634095.1 Nocardioidaceae bacterium
CTGCCGGCGTACCGCGGCAAGGAGATCGCCGCGGAGGTCATCGACGGCCCGCGCAGCGTGGTCTGGGACGAGGCGGAGAACCGGCTGCATGCCCAGAAGGCACTGCTGACCTGGCTGCTGGGCCACCAGGAGGACCGGTGACCACGTCGATCCCGATGACCAAGAGCGCCCGGCAGCGCAAGATCGTCGACGTCCTGGAGAGCACTCCGATCCGCTCCCAGACCGAGCTGGCGGACCGGCTGGCCGAGGCCGGGGTGAGCGTGACCCAGGCGACGTTGTCTCGCGACCTGCTCGACCTCGACGCGGTCAAGGTCCGCACCCCGGACGGCGCGCTGGTCTACGCGGTGCCCGCCGAGGGCGGGGACCGCACGCCTCGCATGGTGGGCGAGTCGTCCGCCTCCGGTGCCCGGCTGGCCCGGCTCGCGGGCGACCTGTTGGTCTCGGCGGACCACTCCGGCAACCAGGTCGTGCTCCGCACCCCGCCGGGCGGCGCTCAGTTCCTGGCCTCGGCCCTGGACCGGGCCGAGCTGGCCGGCGTGCTCGGCACCATCGCCGGTGACGACACCGTGCTCGTGATCGGCCGGGACCCCGACGGTCAGGCGCTGGCGCGACGACTCCTGGACCTCGCCAGCCACCCGGCGCGGTCCGACCCCTGACCCTCCCGACGTCCCCCCAGCAGTCCGTCGACGAACCCCAGCAGCACACCGAAGGAACACTGTGAGCAAGGTCCTGACCTCCCTGCCGAAGGGTGAGCGCGTCGGCATCGCGTTCTCCGGCGGCCTGGACACCTCCGTCGCGGTCGCGTGGATGCGCGACAAGGGCGCGATCCCGTGCACCTACACCGCCGACCTCGGCCAGTACGACGAGCCGGACGTCTCCGGCGTCCCCGCCCGCGCCCGGGAGTACGGCGCCGAGATCGCCCGCACGGTGGACTGCCGCCCCCAGCTCGTGGAGGAGGGCCTCGCCGCGATGGCCTGCGGAGCGTTCCACATCCGCTCCGGAAACCGGACCTACTTCAACACCACACCTCTGGGCCGCGCGGTCACCGGCACGATGCTGGTGCGAGCCATGCACGCCGACGGCGTGAACATCTGGGGCGACGGCTCGACGTTCAAGGGCAACGACATCGAGCGCTTCTACCGCTACGGCCTGCTCGCCAACCCTGACCTGCGGATCTACAAGCCCTGGCTGGACGCCGACTTCGTGCACGAGCTGGGTGGTCGCGCCGAGATGAGCCAGTGGCTCACCCAGCACGGGCTGCCGTACCGGGACAGTGCGGAGAAGGCCTACTCCACCGACGCGAACATCTGGGGCGCGACCCATGAGGCGAAGACGCTGGAGCACCTCGACGTCTCCCTGGAGACGGTCGAGCCGATCATGGGCGCGCGGTTCTGGGACCCGGCGGCGCCCATCGCCCCGGAGGACGTCACCGTCCGCTTCCTCGCGGGCCGGCCCGTCGCGGTCAACGGCGATCCCTACCCCGACGCCGTCTCGCTGGTGCACGCCGTCAACGAGATCGGCGGCCGGCACGGCCTCGGGATGTCCGACCAGATCGAGAACCGGGTCATCGAGGCGAAGTCCCGCGGCATCTACGAGGCGCCAGGCATGGCGCTGCTGTGGATCTGCTACGAGCGGCTGCTCAACGCCGTGCACAACGAGGACACCCTCGCCCACTACCACGCGGAGGGACGCCGGCTCGGGCGGCTGCTCTACGAGGGCCGCTGGCTGGACCCGCAGGCGCTGATGGTGCGGGAGTCGGTGCAGCGGTGGATCGCCTCGGTGGTGACCGGCGAGGTGACCCTGCGGCTGCGGCGCGGCGAGGACTACACGGTGCTGGCCACGTCGGGCGAGCACTTCTCCTACCACCCCGACAAGCTGTCCATGGAGCGCACGGAGCACGCCGCGTTCGGCCCCACCGACCGGATCGGCCAGCTCACCATGCGCAACCTGGACATCGCCGACTCCCGGGCCAAGCTCGAGCTGTACGCCGGCCAGCCGCTCGACCAGGGACAGGTTCTCGTCGAGCACGGCGTCCTGTTCGGCGAGCTCGAGCCCGGCGGCGCCGACCGGATCTCCGCCAACCCCGGCGCCGAGGGCGAGGACGACGTCGAGGTGGCCCTCGACCACGCGGCCATGGAGGCCGGCACCGACTGATCCCCCTCCCAACCCCCCGATTCGTCTGCGATCCAGACGGTGACCGCCGCGCGACGATCGCAGACGAACCCAGGGGCTACGCTCACCCGCGTGACGACCAACACCGGCGCACTGTGGGGTGGCCGGTTCGCGAGCGGGCCCAGCGACGCCCTGGCGGCCCTCTCGAGGTCCACGCACTTCGACTGGCGGCTGGTGCCCTACGACCTCGCAGGGTCAGCGGCGCACGCCCGGGTGCTGCACACCGCCGGCCTGCTCACCGAGGAGGACCGTGACGCCCTCGTCGCGGGTCTGGCCCGCCTGGGAGAGCGGTACGACGCCGGCGAGCTGCACCCCGACCCCTCGGACGAGGACGTCCACGGCGCGCTGGAGCGGCTGCTGCTCGAGGAGGTCGGCACCGACCTCGGTGGGCGGCTGCGCGCCGGACGCTCGCGCAACGACCAGGTGGCCACCTTGTTCAAGGCCTACCTCCGTGACCACGCCCGCGTCGTCGCGGCCCTCGTCCTCGACCTCGTGGACGCCCTCGCGGACCAGGCCGAGCGGCACCTCGGCGCCGTCATGCCCGGGCGCACCCACCTGCAGCACGCCCAGCCGGTGCTGCTGTCCCACCACCTGCTGGCGCACGCGTGGCCGCTGGTGCGCGACGTCGGCCGGCTCCGCGACTGGGACGCGCGGGTGACGGTCGACTCGCCGTACGGCTCTGGGGCACTGGCCGGCTCCAGCCTCGGGCTCGACCCGCGCAGGGTCGCCCGCGATCTGGGCTTCGCCGACTCCAGCCCCAACTCCATCGACGGCACCGCGGCCCGCGACTTCGTGGCGGAGCTCGCCTTCGTGCTGGCCATGGTCGGCATCGACGTCAGCCGGCAGGCCGAGGAGGTGGTGCTGTGGGCCACCCGGGAGTTCGCCTTCGTCACCCTCGACGACGCCTACTCGACGGGCTCGAGCATCATGCCGCAGAAGAAGAACCCCGACATCGCCGAGCTCGCGCGCGGCAAGGCCGGACGGCTCGTCGGCAACCTCAGCGGGCTGCTGACCACGCTGAAGGCGCTGCCGCTGGCCTACAACCGCGACCTGCAGGAGGACAAGGAGCCGGTCTTCGACTCCGTCGACACGCTCGCGGTGCTGCTGCCCGCCTTCACCGGGATGGTGGCCACGCTGCGCTTCGACACCGACCGGATGGCCGGGCTCGCACCGCAGGGCTTCTCGCTGGCCACCGACGTCGCGGAGTGGCTGGTCCGCCAGGGCGTGTCGTTCCGCATCGCGCACGAGGTGGCCGGTGCGTGCGTCCGCAGGTGCGAGGAGCTCGGCGTCGGCCTCGAGGAGCTGACCGACGAGCAGTTCGCTCAGGTGTCCGAGCACCTCACTCCGGGCGTCCGCGCAGTGCTCACCGTCGAGGGCTCGGTCGCGTCACGCGACGCGCGCGGCGGCACCGCGCCGGACCGGGTCGCCGAGCAGCTCACCGAGCTGCGGACGGCGCTGGCGGACCACCGTGCCTGGCTCGGCTGAGGCGCTGGCCGGCGACGTCGTCGAGGTGGCGCCGAGGCTGCTCGGCGGACTGCTGCGGCACCACGAGGTCGCCGTGCGCATCACCGAGGTGGAGGCGTACGACGGACCTCGCGACCCGGGCTCGCACGCCTTCAACGGCCGCACCGCCCGCAACGGCGTGATGTTCGGACCGCCGGGGCACCTCTACGTCTACTTCACCTACGGGATGCACCACTGCTGCAACGTGGTGGTGGGCGGTGCCGGTGACCCCGCGGCCGTGCTGCTGCGGGCCGGGGAGGTCGTCGAGGGGGCGGACCTGGCACGCGAGCGGCGGGGGAGCAGTGACCGGGACCTCGCCCGCGGGCCGGCGCGGCTCTGCCAGGCGCTGGGCATCGACCTCAGCCACAACGGCGCGGACCTCTCGACCGGGGAGCTGACCCTCGAGCTGCGCGCTCCTCCCGTCGGGACGATCCGGACCGGGCCGCGGGTCGGGCTTCGCAAGGCGGCCGACCGCCCCTGGCGGTTCTGGGTGGACGGCGAGCCGACCGTCTCGGCGTACCGCCCGGCCGTCGTGCGCCGCCGCGCCCCTTAGGGTGCTGGCGTGACGCTCCGAGACGACACCACGCGCGCCCTGCACCGCATCGCGATCGACGTCCAGCGCAAGGACCGGGTCCCGGGCGTCTTCGCCGGTGTGGTGCGCGGCGGAGGACTGGTGTGGAGCGAGGGCGTCGGCGCGGCGAGCCTTGACGACCCTGCGACCCCGCCTGGTCCCGACCACCAGTTCCTGGTCGCGTCGAACACCAAGACGTTCACCGCCGTGATGGTCATGCAGCTGCGCGACGAGGGCCGACTGGACCTCGACGCCGATCTGGACGCCGTCCTGCCCGAGCTGACCTCCCCGGCGGGGACGGTCCGGCAGTGCCTGGCCCACGTCAGCGGCCTGCAGCGCGAGCCGCTCGGCGACGTCTGGGAGCACCTGGTGTTCCCGGACCGTGACCAGCTGGTCGGCGAGCTCGACCAGGCCGAGCGCGTGCACCCGCCGAACCGTCTGTGGCACTACTCGAACCTGGCCTACTCGGTGCTCGGGGAGGTGGTGGCACGGCTGGACGGCCGCGACTGGTACGACGCGCTGCGGGCCCGGATCCTCGACCCGCTGGAGATGCGCCGCACGACGGTCGGGTTCTCGGGCGTGCATGCCGACGGCTACTACGTGCCGCCGTACTCCGACGTGCCGGTGCCCCAGCCGGCCTACGACCTGCGGGCCATGAATCCGTGCGGCGGCCTGGCCAGCACCGGCGCCGACCTGGCTCGCTGGTCAGCGTTCGTGGCCGACCCCGTCGCCGAGGTGCTCTCCCGGGACACGCTCGAGGAGATGTGCGAGCCGCAGGCTCTGATGGACCGCGAGCGGTGGACCGCAGCCATGGGCCTGGGCTTCTTCCTCGTCCGTTCCGGGACCCGCACGTACGTCGGCCACACCGGCGGCATGCCCGGCCACATCACCGCCGTCTTCACCGACCGTGAGGCGCGCACCGGTGGCCTGGCGCTGACCAACTCCGGAACCACTGCGGACATCGCGGGGGTGGCCACCCGTCTGGCGGACTCTGTCACCGACACAGAGCCGGTGGATCCCGAGCCATGGCGCCCCGGCACGCACGTTCCCGACGCTCTCGCCGACCTGCTGGGCGTCTGGTGGACCGAGGGGACACCCTTCGCCTTCTCGGTCCGGCACGGCCGGCTGGAGGCCCGTGCGCCGTCCCTCCCGGAGCACAAGCCCTCCTCGCGCTTCGAGCAGGTGGAGCCGGACGTCTTCCGCACGGTCGCGGGCCGGGAGCAGGGCGAGCTGCTCAGGGTGACCCGCGACTCCGGGGGCCGCGCCGTGAGGATGAGCTGGGCGACGTACCTGGTCACCCGCGAGCCGCTGGGCTTCGGGGAGTGGCACGCGTGAGCGGCGAGCTGCACGTCCTCGACGACCTCGCGTGGCGGGGGCTGATCGCGCACTCGACCGACCTCGACGCGCTGCGCGCCGAGATGGACGCCGGCCCGGTCCGGTTCTACGTCGGCTTCGACCCCACGGCGCCGAGCCTGCACATGGGGAACCTGGTGCAGATCCTCACCGCGCGGAGGCTGCAGGACGCCGGCCACGTGCCGTACGTCCTGGTGGGCGGCGCGACCGGCATGATCGGCGACCCCAAGGAGTCCGGGGAGCGGACCCTCAACGCCCTCGATGTGGTGAAGGCATGGGTGGGCAAGGTGCGCGCTCAGATCGAGCCGTTCTTGTCGTTCGAGGGGGCGAACGCCGCGACGTTGGTCAACAACTACGACTGGACCGCGAGCCTGTCCACGATCGACTTCCTGCGCGACGTGGGCAAGCACTTCCCGGTCAACCGGATGCTGGGCCGTGAGACGGTGCGCAAGCGCCTGGAGGACGGGATCTCCTACACCGAGTTCAGCTATGTCCTCCTGCAGTCGATGGACTACCTCAACCTGCACCGCGACCACGGCGTCACGCTGCAGTTCGGCGGCAGCGACCAGTGGGGCAACATCACCGGCGGTGTCGAGCTGGTACGCCGCACCGAAGGCGCCCGTGTGCACGCCCTGGCCACGCCTCTGGTCACCAAGGCCGACGGCACGAAGTACGGCAAGACCGAGGGGGGTGCCCTGTGGCTCGACCCGGAGATGCTCTCCCCCTACGCGTTCTACCAGTTCTGGCTCAACGTGGAGGACGAGAAGGTCGGCGAGCTGTTGCGCGTGTTCACCTTTCTGGACCGTGAGGAGATCGGGCGGTTGGAGGCGCAGACCGCCGAGCAGCCCTACCTGCGCGCCGGGCACAGAGCGCTGGCCGAGCAGGTGACCTCCCTGGTGCACGGACCTGAGGAGACCGCGCGGATCCAGGCCGCCTCTGCGGCCCTGTTCGGGGGCGGCGCGCTGGAGGAGCTCGAGGCGCGCACGCTGGCGGCGGCGCTCCGGGAAGCGGGCTCGGTGCAGGTCGAGCGCGGGGAGGTCCTGCCTGCCGTCGTCGACCTGCTGGTGAGCGCAGGGCTGTCGCGGAGCCGGAGCGAGGCACGTCGGACCGTGACGGAGGGGGGCGCCTACCTCAACAACGAGCGCGTCACCGACCCGGAGCGGGTGCCCGGCGAGCAGGACCTGCTCGGCGGTTCCTGGCTGGTCCTGCGCCGCGGCAAGAAGAACCTCGCCGGCGTCGAGGTCGTCGGGTGAGGCGCCTTCGCCCGCCGTCGGGGCGTTGGACCGGCGGGCGTTTCGTCGACGGCCTGGAGGAGCGAGCAGCGGAGGTGCTGCCCGAGCCGGTGTTCCGCTACCTGTGCCAGGGAGCCAGGGAGGGCGTCAGCGCCGCGGAGGCGACGGCGGCCTGGGACCGGTTCCGCTTCACGCCGCGGGTGCTGCGCGACGTCACCGACGTACGGACCGGGACGTCGCTGCTCGGGACCGAGGTGGCCACCCCGATCGCGCTGGCCCCCACCACCCTGCAGCGGGCCGCTCACCCGGAAGGCGAGATCGCGACCGCCCGGGCGGCAGCAGCCGCAGGCGCACTGATGGTGGTGTCCAGCAACGCCGGCTCCACCTTCGAGGACATCGCGACCACCGGGGTGGACTGGTGGATCCAGCTGTACGTCATGGCCGAGCGGCAGACCGGCCTGCCCCTCCTGGAGCGGGCGGTCGCGGCCGGAGCCAAGGCCGTCGTGCTGACCGTGGACACACCGGTGGTCGGCACCAAGTACGGAGGGGCTGGACCCAGCGTGTGGGAGGTCGCCGAGCCGGGCTGGGTGCGGGCCAACTTCCCGCCTGGGTACGGAGGGTCGCCGGGAGACGAGAAGGCCACCGACCTCGGACCGCACGACATCGACTGGCTGTCCAAGACCACCGGCCTGCCGGTGGTGGTCAAGGGCGTGCTCCGCCCATCCGACGCCCGCCGGTGCCTCGACGCCGGCGCCGCCGCCGTCTGGGTGTCGAACCACGGCGGGCGGCAGCTCGACTACACCGCGGCCACCGCCGACATGCTGGCCGCGGTGGTGGCCGAGGTGGGCGGCTCCAGCGAGGTGTACGTCGACGGCGGCGTGCGGGCCGCGCGGCACGTGGTCACCGCCCTCGCCCTCGGCGCCCGCGCGGTGTTCCTGGGACGACTGCCCCTCTACGCCGTGGCCGTGGACGGAGCCGATGGGGTCCGTCGCATGTTCGGCGATCTCGATGAGGAGCTGATCGACGCGCTGACCCTGGCGGGTTGCCCGTCGGTCACCGACGTCCCCCCAGGGATCCTCGCGCCGCCGCTCAGGGACCGCTGATCGGCGGCCGCGCGGGTGCGCTCCCGACACCCCGCCACGGTGTGACCGGCGACACCCCATCCGATGGCCGGAGCAATTTGACTGGCCGTGCGACGGCTCGTATCGTTTTCCTTGTCGCCAGGGCGCGGCGGGATGCAAGGCCGACAGGTCGGGTGTCCGGCCCCGAGGCGGACCCCCCTGCAGAACACCTCCACCGATGCGTCGGGCGTGCAAGCGCCTCACGGCACCGGAACGGCGCTCTGTCGGGCTGCGCGGAGGGTGACCCGAGTTTGACTCGAGTCAGTCGGCCGGGTAAGTTTTACCAGGTTGCCCCCCAGCAGGTCGCGAGACGTGGCTGCGGTGCGCGCTTGATCCTTGAGAACTCAACAGTGTGCCAAAAGTCGACGAATTAATTTGTAACGCCAGTCGGCAGGTGAGCGGTGAGCGACGTGTCGCTGACCGTGAGCGTGTCGATGATTCCTTTAGGTAAGACGCGACCCCGACCCGTCGGGGGAGCAACTCTTGCCGGGATACTCCTAAGAGACGACGACCGTGACGGCCTCGTGCCGGAGCGTTCGTCGAAAAGAATTCAACGGAGAGTTTGATCCTGGCTCAGGACGAACGCTGGCGGCGTGCTTAACACATGCAAGTCGAGCGGTAAGGCTCCTTCGGGAGTACACGAGCGGCGAACGGGTGAGTAACACGTGAGCAATCTGCCCTTCAC
>DASQDP010000129.1:0-5230 GCA_035634095.1 Nocardioidaceae bacterium
ATGCACGGAGGCTAGGTCCTCATCCACCGACGGCAGAGCGGAGCCGGGCTCCACCGAGTCAGGCTCGCAAGGGGCCGTCCAGGTGCAGGACGATCCGGTGCACGGTGCTGGTCGTCTGTCCGCGTGTCCTGGGGACCACGCCAGGAGTGGACACGGTCGATGTCACGGGGACGGACTCGCCGCCGGCGCACGAGCCGTCTCCTCGCGGTCTGCGTCGCGCTCTTGTCGCCGCCCGGTCCAGGTACGGACACGGCGCCCTGCCCGCGCCCGTAACGTCGGCGTCGTGTCCGTCCCCCTCGCCGCCTGCACCGACTGATCGGGCGCCCGGACGGCACCGACCTCGAACAGTCGATCCGCCCGAGCTGGCCCCCGCCCCCTCGACACCGCCTCCAGGAGGAGCACGTGCCCACCACGGTCAAGGCCTACGCCGCCACATCCGCGACCGAGCCGCTGACGCCGACCACCATCGAGCGTCGGGACGTCGGCCCGCGCGACGTACGCATCGACATCAGGTACGCCGGCATCTGCCACTCCGACATCCACACCGCCTGCGGCGAGTGGGGTGCCACGAACTACCCGATCGTCGTCGGCCACGAGATCGCCGGCGTCGTCGTCGAGGTCGGCTCAGAGGTCACGCGGTTCGACGTGGGAGACCGGGTCGGCGTCGGCTGCATGGTCGACTCGTGCGGGGAGTGCCAGTACTGCCGGCGCGGGGACGAGCAGTACTGCGTCAAGGGCAACATCCAGACCTACGGCGGCGTGGGCAAGGACGGCGTGCCCACCCAGGGCGGGTACTCCCAGGCCATCGTCGTCACCGAGGACTTCGTGCTGCGCATCCCGGACGGGCTCGAGCTCGACGTCGCCGCCCCGCTGCTGTGCGCCGGCATCACCCTCTACTCCCCGCTGCGGCACTGGGGCGCCGGGCCGGGCACGCGGGTCGCCGTGGTCGGCCTCGGCGGACTGGGCCACATGGGCGTGCAGCTGGCCCACGCTCTGGGCGCGGAGGTCACCGTGCTGTCGCAGTCGCTGAAGAAGCAGGAGGAGGGTCTGCGGCTGGGGGCCGACCACTACTTCGCGACGAGCGACCCGGACACCTTCACCCGGCTGGCGGCCTCGTTCGACCTGGTCCTCAACACGGTCAGCGCGTCGATCGACGTGGACGCCTACCTGTCGCTGCTGGCCGTCGACGGCACGATGGTCAACGTCGGCGCACCGGAGCACCCGCAGTCGGTGCATGCCTTCTCGCTGCTGATGCGGCGCATCTCCTTCTCCGGCTCGACCATCGGCGGCATCCGCGAGACCCAGGAGATGCTCGACTTCTGCGCCGAGCACGGCATCGCCGCGCTCATCGAGACGATCGGCGTGGAGCAGGTCAACGAGGCCTACGAGCGCGTCCTCGCCTCCGACGTGCGCTACCGCTTCGTCATCGACACCGCCACGCTCACCTGAGCCCGACAGTCGCCGTCGCCGGCCCGGGTGTGACCCAGGGCCGGTCGCGGTGGGCGGTGGCCCGGCCGGCAGCAGCGCCACGGCCAGCACGACGGGACCGGCAGGACGGCGGCGACGGCGGTGGCCGACGAGCGGCAGCTGAGCGCCGTGCCCGCCGGTGCAGGCTGCCGCACCGGCGGTGGGGGAGATGGTCACCGCGGTGACACCAGAGCGGTCATCCGCCCGGCCCGGGGCCGACGAGGGGCCCGGCTCACTCCCGGCGGGACCTCGGGCCGCCGAAGCCGGTGATCTGCACGGCTCGCATGCCGCTGAGGCCAGGGCCGGGCCAGCGACGGGTCCCCAGCCGGCTCGGCCGTCTCCGCGAGGTCGCGACACCCGCCGGGCGCGCGGATGCCCCGGTCCGCGCGATGCGGACCGGGGCATCCGGACAGGTGGTGCCTACCGCAGGTCGTAGCGGTCGAGCTCCATGACCTTCACCCAGGCAGCGACGAAGTCCCGCACGAACTTCTCCGCGGCGTCGTCGGAGGAGTACACCTCGACGATGCCGCGCAGGATGGAGTTCGAGTTGAACACCAGGTCGGCCGCAGTTGCCGTGCGCACGACGGTGCCGTCGGCGTCCAGACCCTCGTAGACGTCCTCGGCGTCGCCCGAGGTGCGCCACGAGATGCCCAGGTCGAGCAGGTTGCGGAAGAAGTCCTGCGACAGCACGCCGGGCCGGTCGGTGAAGACCCCGTGCGTCACGCCGCCGGTGTTGGCGCCGAGCACCCGGAGCCCGCCGAGCAGGACCGTCATCTCCTTCGCGGTCAGCTCGAGCATGTAGGCCCGGTCGACCAGCATCGTCTCGGGGGCCAGCTTGCTGCCCGGCTTGATCCAGTTGCGGAAGCCGTCAGCCCGCGGCTCGAGCCAGCTGAAGTTCTCGACGTCGGTCTGCTCCTGCGAGGCATCGGTGCGGCCGGGCGAGAACGACACAGTCACCGGCACGCCGGCGTCGGCGGCGGCCTTCTCCACTGCCGCGGTGCCGCCCAGGACGATGAGGTCGGCGAGCGAGACCCTCTTGCCGGTCTGCGACTCGAACTCGCTCTTCACCCGCTCGAGCACCGGCAGGACGTCGCGGACACCCTCGTTGACCGCCCAGCCGATCTGCGGCTCCAGCCGCAGCCGCGCGCCGTTGGCCCCGCCTCGCTTGTCGGTGCCGCGGTACGACGCGGCGGCCGACCAGGCCGTGTGCACCAGCTGCGGGACGGTCACGCCGGAGGAGAGCAGGCGCTGCTTGAGGTCGGCGACCTCGGCCTCCCCGACCAGCTCGTGGTCGACCGCCGGGACCGGGTCCTGCCAGATGAGCTCCTCATCCGGGACGTCCGGGCCGAGGTAGCGGCTGCGCGGGCCCATGTCCCGGTGCAGGAGCTTGAACCAGGCGCGGGCGTACTGGTCGGCGAAGTGGTCCGGGTCGTTGTAGAACCGCTCCGAGATCTCCCGGAAGCCGGGGTCGGCCATGAGCGCGAGGTCGGTCGTCGCCATCATCGGCGGGTTCTTCCTGCCCTCGATGTGCGCGTCGGGGACGAGCTCCTGCGCCTCGGGGTCCTTCGGCTTCCACTGCTTCGCGCCGGCGGGGCTCTCGGTCAGCTCCCACTCGTAGCTGAAGAGCATCTGGAAGTAGGTGTTGTCCCAGGTCGTCGGCGTCGGCGTCCAGGCGCCCTCGAGACCACTGGTGATGGTGTCGGCGCCCTTGCCGGTGCCGTGCTGGCTGATCCACCCCAGGCCGTTGCCGTGCACCGGGCACCCCTCCGGCTCCGGCCCGATGAGCTCGGGGTTCCCCGCCCCGTGCGTCTTGCCGAACGTGTGCCCGCCGGCGATCAGTGCGACGGTCTCCTCGTCGGTCATCCCCATCCGGTTGAACGTCACGCGGATGTCGTGGGCGGAGGCGAGCGGATCGGGCCGGCCCTGCGGGCCCTCGGGGTTGACGTAGATGAGGCCCATGGTGACCGCCGCGAGGTGGCCCTCGTCGAGGTCGAGCGGGACGTCCCCGCCGTAGCGCTCGTCACCGAGCCAGGTGTCCTCCGGCCCCCAGAAGACCTCCTCGGGCTGCCAGGTGTCCTCGCGGCCGAAGGCGAACCCGAAGGTCTTCAGGCCCATGTCGTCGTGCGCCACGTTGCCGGCGAGCACCAGCAGGTCGGCCCAGGACAGCTTCCGGCCGTACTGCTGCTTGACCGGCAGCAGCAGGCGGCGGGCCTTGTCGAGGTTCGCGTTGTCCGGCCAGCTGTTGAGGGGGGCGAAGCGCTGGGCGCCGGCACCGCCGCCGCCCCGGCCGTCGGCGATGCGGTAGGTGCCGGCTGCGTGCCACGACATGCGGATGAACAGGGGGCCGTAGTGACCCCAGTCGGCCGGCCACCAGTCCTGCGAGGTGCGCATGACCTCGACGATGTCGCGCTTGACCGCCTCGACGTCCAGCTTCGCGAACTCGGCTCGGTAGTCGACGTCGCCGAGCGGGTCGGAGTCCTTCGAGGGCTTGTTCAAGACCGACAGGTCGACCTGGTTCGGCCACCAGTCCCTGTTGGTGCGGGGCCGCTGGTCCGTGGCGGCGGTCGGCGCGGGGATCGCCGGGTTCTCACTCTCGCTGGTGCTCTCGGTCATGGTCTTGTCCTGCGCGTTCACGGCGTGCCTCTCTCTGCTGCATCACGGTCGGGGGCCGAAGAGGTGGCCGGGGACGTCGCGCAGGACCGGCACCGGCCCCAGTAGATGACCTCGGCCGTGTCGACGAGGAAGCCCTCGTCGCCGGGGGGAGTGAGGCAGGGGGCCTCCCCGGTGGCGGAGTCGACGTCACCGATCGCGCCGCAGGACCGGCAGACCAGGTGGTGGTGGTTGTCGCCAACCCGCGCTTCGTAGCGCGCGACGGAGCCCTGCGGCTGGATGCGCCGCACCAGGCCCCTGTCGGTGAGGATGCGGAGCACGTCGTACACCGCCTGGTGCGACACCGCGCCCAGGCGGGCGCGGGTGGCGCCGATCAGCGTCTCGGTGTCGACGTGCGGATGCGCGTGGACGGCGTCCAGCACCGCCAGGCGAGGGCGGGTGACGCGTAGACCCGCCGCGCGCAGGACGCGCTCGAGGTCTGCGGCATCCGGCACGGCCCAATCGTCACGGCGTCCCTTGAACTAGGCAAGATCGGGCGTATCGCGGCCAGCCCGTGACGAGGCGGAGCTGCCTGCTCAGTGGAGCCCGCCGCAGTCTCCGCGGGGCCGGTGGAGCCGGCTGGCGGTTTCAGCGCTCAGCTGACCTGCTGTGGAACGACCCCCGAGCTCGTGACCTGCAGGAACGCTGGGCGATCAGGTGTCCGAGGGGACGTGGACTCCCGCCCTCGGCTGCGAGCTCTGCGTGCGTGCTCTCCCTGTGCTGCTGATGTACCTCTCAGGACCGCCGGTGGTGGGTGTCGGCAAAGTTGACTCCTGCGGAGGTCACCTCGTGGAGCTGCTGGCCGGGCCCGGGGGCAGGGTCGGGGAGGTCGACGACGTCGAGGACCTCGGGCCCGCCGACTCGGGTGATCTGCACGGCACGCATGCGGCTGAGGCTAGGGCTCCACTGGCACACAACGGCTCCAGGGGCCGACAGCGGACGGCGCAGGAGGCAGCCCTGTGCGGGCAGGCCTCCCGAGACCAGATGGTGCTGGTCGCCTCGGAACGCTCACCACCGCCTCGAGCCGGCGGTCTCCTCGAGCGGGGGAGGGCCGGCCGCGCCGGCGGGGTACTCCAGCATCGGCACGGCGTCCTGCGCCCACGCCTGCAGTACC
>DASQDP010000130.1:0-12665 GCA_035634095.1 Nocardioidaceae bacterium
GCGCCGGGCACCGTCTGGGAGTCCACCGCGCCGGCCGAGGCCATCGGATCGCGCCCGGCGGCATCCCGGACCGCATCCCGCAGCGCGTCGTGGATCCGGTCGGTGGTGCCCTCGGCGGCCCACCGTTGGAAGTAGTAGTAGACGGTCTCCCAGGGCGGGAAGTCGTGCGGCAGTTGCCGCCAGGAGCAGCCCGTCCGGTCCACGTACAAGATCGCATCGACGATGCGGCGGCGGGCGTGCTTCAGCGGTCGACCGCCGCGGGTGCCCTTGCCGCGGCTGCTGTGTGCCGGCACCAGCGGCTCGATCAGCGCCCACTGGGCATCGGTCAGGTCCGAGGGATAGGCCGGGAAGAGCCCATGACCCAGCCTCGACCATGACGGGGCAGCCTGTCAGCGCCTTACTCAACACGTTCTACTAACAGGGTTGCTCGCAAGTTGACGCCGAATGGTACCGGTGCGCCCGGGCGGACCAGGGATACCGCGAAAGCCCAGGTGAGGCGCCACAAGTGCCGCGTCCGGGGTGAACTCGAGTCAGCCTACCAACGATCCTCCTAGTAAGAGCGTGTTTGAGATGGGTCAGGCCGACGCCGAGAAGGTCCGGCGCTGCTGTCGCGTAGCCGACCCACCGGGTGGCCCCTGGTGATGAGCGGTTCGTGCAGTTCGGTCGGGACTTGCGCGGTTACGGGGTCGGCACGCTGATGAAGTTGCACCAGGCCGGCACGTTGCACGCGACGGTGCAGTGCAAGACCAGGTTGCCGGAGCTGCCGACTCCGCCGGCGTCCTGGACCTCGCTTGAGATCCCGAGCGTGATCGCGTTGTCGGTGCTGCGGTCGGTCGACCCGTTCATGGAGTCGGCGGTGCTGGAGGGCGGGTGGTACCCCGGCCGCGGCGCCCAGGTGAAGACCTACGTCCTGGGGCGCTGTGACTACGCCCTACCACTCGCCTGCATGACCCGCGGCGCAACGCCCACCGAGCGCGTCGCCCTGCTGCAGACCTACCTCGGCGCCACCACCGGCCCCGGCAACGCCGCTGACGCATCGACCACACCAGAGCCGACCCCGACCCCGATCCCGAGAGCCAGGCGGTCGGCCGTAGCTGACCGGACAGCCCACCGCGACGCCGCCACCAGCACGGGCTATTCCGCAACAACCAATATCCGGGGTTACCAGCACCACCCCGCGGAGGCGCTGCGCGCCCTGGACGCCGAGCTGGCCGCCACCGTCGAGCGGTTGCAGCGGGCCCGCGTCGAACTCGGCCTGATCCTGCGCAACCACGCGCCGACCGATCTGCTCACCGACTTCGCGTCGGCGGCCGGCGCCGCCGGCCTGTCGGAGGCCGATCGATCCCTCATGATCGTGATGAGCCGGGTCATGGGCCCGAAACGCCTGGAGGCCTACGCGGAGATGCTGCGCAACGTGCCCACCGACCCGACCGACGGCGAGTTCGACGCCCTGCCCGCCGACGCCGACGACGAGGCGCGCCAGGGCCTGGCCGAACGCATGGCCCCGCACATCCACCGAATCCAGGCCGAGAACCGGGCGGTGGCGGCGCCGGACTCCGACGCGCCGCGCGGGAAGCGGTTCGTCAGCGAGATCGCAGCGGCGGCGATGCGGGAGCTCTGCACCCCGGCCCAGCTCGACGTCTTCCGCCGGGTCCAGGCGTTGCTGCG
Source organism: Nocardioidaceae bacterium (assembly GCA_035634095.1). Classification (GTDB taxonomy): domain Bacteria; phylum Actinomycetota; class Actinomycetes; order Propionibacteriales; family Nocardioidaceae; genus Nocardioides_B. The sequence goes on from DASQDP010000130.1 coordinate 1,669, forward strand.
GGCCGAACCTCCGGTGGGGCACCGGGACGAGCGGGCGTGACGTCGGTCAACCCGTAGCGGCGTGCACGGCGGGGGTGCGGCCGGCCCACGGCCGGGCGGTCTCCAGCTCGGCCGCGACGTCGAGGAGGTGGTCCTCGCGGAGGCGGCGGGCGGCGAGCTGGATCCCGACGGGCAGGCCGTCGTCGTCGACGCCGAGCGGAAGGGAGACAGCGGGCTGACCGGTCCAGTTGTAGAGCGCGGTGAAGCAGATGAGCGGCATCAGGGCGGCGAGGGCGTAGGCGGTCGAGAGCGGGTCGTCCAGGCTGACGGCGTAGTCGCCGTGGGGCGGGGGCAGGTAGTCGGTCATCGGCGGGGTCCGCCGGGCGACGGTGGGGGTGAGCAGCAGGTCGAGGTCCTGCTCCTCCCACCACCGGTCGAAGGTGACGCAGGTGCGGTGCACGAACTCGGCGAACTCGAGGGCCTGCAGGGCACTGAAGGAGCGGCCCTGCTCGGCCGTGGTCCACAGCACCGGCCCGACGTCGTCCGGGGTGAGAGGGCGGCCGATGATGTCGGCGACGCCGTCGAGGTCGCGGGCCAGCATGATCGGCGCGGGCCCGGACAGGCCGTAGCGCCACTCGTCGGCGAGCAGGTCGTAGCGGGGCTGGTCGACCGGGATCACGGTGTGGCCGAGCTCGGACAGCAGGGTGGCGGTATCGGTCGCGGCGCGGACGCACGCCGGGTCGACGGTCAGCCCGGGCACGTCCGCGAACGGGGTGGTGGTGATCCCGATCCGCAGCCGCGCGCCGTCGCCGCCCGGGCGCAACGGCGGCAGGGGAGGGAGGGGGTCTCCCGGCCGGCGGCCGCTGAGCAGGGGCAGCACCGCGGCGGTGTCGCGCACCGTCCGGGTGAGCACGAAGTCCTCGATCCAGGACTGGGCGGTGGAGTTGACGGCGCCGACCAGCGGTCCGGGCGACACCCGCCCGCGGGTGGGCTTGAGCGCGACCAGCCCGCAGAGCGCGGCCGGCATCCGCAGGGAACCACCGCCGTCGTTGCCGTGGGCCACCGGCACCAGCCCGGCCGCGACCGCCGCGGCGGACCCGCTGCTCGACCCGCCGGTGGAGAAGTCGGTGTTCCACGGGTTGCGCGGCATCGTGTGCAGCGCCAGGTCCGGGACGCCGAGCTCCACGCCCTGCAGCGCCGAGGTGCTGCGGCCGAGGAACGCGAAGCCGGCGTCGCGCAGCCCGGCGGCCAGGTAGGTGGTCCGGTCCGAGACGTGGCCGCGGTCGCGCAGCAGGCGCAGCCCGCCGTGGCCGTAGGGGTATCCCGCCAGCTCCAGCAGGATGTCCTTGACCAGGATCGGCACCCCCGGGAACGGCGCCCGCGCCGACACGGCGGCGGCGTGGTCGCGGGCGTGGTCGAAGGTCGGGGTGAACACGGCGCCCAGCCGGGGATCGAGCCGTTCGACGGCCTCGATCGAGGCCTCGACGAGCTCGGTCGGGGTGACCTGGCCCGCGCGGACCAGGTCGGCCTGGGCGGTCGCGTCGAGCCGGGTGAGTCCGGCGCCGTCCATCAGCGGGTTCTCCTTTCGTCGGGTTCGGGCGGGCTCGTCGGTCAGAGGGCGCAGCGGGCGTCGGCCGGCGGGGTCCGCAGGTCGACGAGGTAGGCGGGGGTCGAGTCGGCGACGCAGGCGTTCGTGCCGGCCGCGACGACGGTGTGCTGCTCGCCCTCGACGGTCAGCAGGCTGCTCCCGGTCGCAGTCCTTGGCAACCCCAACAAGCCGCATGACCGCCTTCTCAACACGTTGTCAGCGCAGTGTCAGTGCCACCCGGTCGTGCTCGGCGAGCGCGCCGTCGTCGACGAACGCGACCCATCCGCCGCGCTGGAGGACCAGCTCGATGAGCTCGTCGACCGCGTCGTCGATGACGTCGGGGTGGTCGGTGTCCTGCGCCGCGGCGAGGAAGTCGCCGTCGTCGCTGATCCGGGCCGGGAAGACGAAGCCCTCTTCCACGGCCAGCATCTCCGGGCGCTCGGCGCGGGCGGCCAGCCAGGCGGCCGCCACGCCGTCGACCACCCTGTGCCGGGACCGGCGATGCTCGATGAGTTCGAGGGCCTCCCGCTGCCGGGAGAAGAGGTAGCGCTCCAGCACCGGGCGGATGCGCGGCACCAGCTCGGTCAGCGGCGCGGAGGTCAGGCTGCCGGTGACCTTGCCCGCCAGCCGGCCGGTGTTGCGGGACAACTGCTGGAACTGGGCGAGGGTCCGCTCGGCGCCCACGAGCACCAGGGGTGCGGGGTGCAGGCGCAGGTGGGTGCCCAGTGCCTGGTCGACCTGCCGGAAGAACGAGGTCACCGCGGCGGGCTTGGTCGTGCCCGGCTCCTCCGGGGCGACCATGGGGAAGCTCGACCGCGCAGGCGGGGTCAGCTGGTCGCCGACGCCGTCGAGGAGCCGTGCCTCCCGTTCGGCCAGGAGCAGCACCACGTGTCGAGGGGTTCGGTGCAGCCCCCTGAGCAGGTCTCGGGTGGCGAAGGTCGGATCGATGACGACCCTATCGGTGACCGGGATGGGCAGTCGGACGACCTCCTGCATGGCGGAGTTGACGAAGACGCCGATCGCCTTGCCGGTGGGCTCGGAGAGGACGCGCGCAACGGTCTCGTCCAGCGCCCGCAGCACCTCCTCGTTGCCCGGTGAGGGATCGTCGCGCAGTCGCTGGGCCGCCTCGCCGGCCAGCCGGATCACGGTGCGCGCGTCGGCGGTGGACATCCGGCGGCCCGGCGTGGTGGTGGCCAGCAGCGACACCGAGGGGTAACTGCGCACCGACTGCAGGAGCAGCACCGTTTCCGGTGACGGTGCCGCCGCTCGCCGGGTCGTCGCGGCCCGCGGGGGAGTCGTCGACGTCACGCCGTCCACCCACCCACCGGCTGGGCGTCGTAGTGGCGGGCGAGCCGGGCGACGACGCGGTCGAGCACCTGCCGGTCATCGGGGCTCCGCAGCCCGGCGAGCAGGTGCACGCTCACCGTCGGCAGGATCCCGGCGGCCGCGGTGACGGCGTGCGCCCGCTCGAGGAGCTCCTCGGCCTCCCGCTCGCCCGGCTCACCGAGCAGCGCGTCCAGGGCGGCGTCCTGCGGGTCTGCCGGCCACGGCCGGATCACCGCGACGCACAGCTCGCGGCGCTGCTCGGTGGCCACGGCGATGGCGGCGGGCAGGGTGATCTCGACGTCGTCCCGGTCGAGGACCACGGCGAGCACCCGAGGAGGGATGCGGGGGAGGGCAGAGGCGGAGGTGTCGGCCGGCAGGCAGCTGGCGGTGAGGAACACGGATGGCTCCACGGGCTGTGGCGAGGTCTCCCCCGATCCGGATGGGACCGGCCGCCTCCCGGGCCCGCATCGGGCCGGGACTGACGGGGCGACGGCACTACGGGTGCAGCGGGTACTCCCCTCGTACGAAGAACATTACGCGAAACGACTTGCCGCCACAAGCGGTACCGGCCCGGCCTGATCGACTCGGATCGTGCGTAGCGTGCTTCGCATGACCGCTCCCTCTCCGGGCTGGACCTTCCTGTCCAACCATGGGCACGTCCTGGTCAGCCTGGCCGTCGACCCCGAGATCCGGATGCGGGACGTCGCCGTCCGGGTGGGGATCACCGAGCGGGCGGTGCAGATGATCGTTAAGGACCTCGAGGAGGCCGGCTACGTCGTCCGAGAGCGGGTGGGGCGCCGGAACCGCTACGTCGTGGTGAGCAACGGGCGCTTCCGCCACCCGCTCGAGCAGCACGTTCGGGTCGGGGACTTCCTGGACCTGGTGCGTGAAGGTGTTGAGGAGTCGGACCGGGTCACCGTCGCGCGGTCAGCCGGCGAGCGAGCCTGATCATCTCTCGACGCTCTCGACGCTCTCGACGCTCTCGACGTCGGGCGTCAGAGCTCATCCAGGTGATCCTGCCCAACAGCAGCTCTCGTCGCCGGAATCGCAGGCCCTCGCGTTCCTCGACGGACTCAAGTCGGCAACCATTGACGGGGTCGCGTTTGCGCCGGGGACCGGCTGCGCGCACTGATGCGCCGCGGCCAGAAGGCCGGCGAGTTCCGTGTGGACCTCCCCGGGGACTGGGCCGTCGTCGCGGTCACCTGGCCCATCGTCGGAGCCGCGGATGGCCTGCGCACCGGCCGGGTGGCGCCGGCCGACGCCGAGCGGCTGGTGACCGAGACCGTGCTCGGCGCCCTACGGCGACGCTGAGTCCCACCGACCGGGGCCCGATGCAGGCCCTTGCACCGTCGGCTCTCGCGCCGCTGGCCACGACATCACGTGCATCTGTGCACCCGGCGCCATGCGAAGGAGGGAATAGGCGGGTACCCGGACCGACCGGGTGAGGGAGGGGCTGTGAACGAGTCCGTGCGGGCCGGTCGTGGTCGTCGGGCACGCTGGCTGCTCCTGGGGACGGCCCTGGCGCAGGCGGTGAGCCCGGTGGTCGCCGGCTTCGACCAGGGGAGCGGGGCCGACCCGGTCGTCGTGCCGCCCGGCCCGTTCTTCGCCGTTTGGGGCGTGGTCGTCCTCGGCTCGGTCGCGGCGGCGCTGTGGGGGCTGCCGCTGCCCAGAGCCACCTGGAAGCCGTGGACGGCGGTGCAGGTGCCGGTGTCGGTGGCCCAGGTCGGCTTCGTCGTCTGGCTGCTCGCCGCCGCCACGGCGCCGGCACTCACGCTCCCGGTGTTCCTCGTGATGCTGGGCGTGCTGACCCGGAGCCTGTGGACCGTGCTGCGCACACCTGCCGACCGCCTGACACGGGTCCTGCTCGGCGGGACGCTGGGCGTCTACACCGGCTGGAGTGCGGCGGCGGTGTGGCTGAACGCGGCCGCGCTGCTGCCCGGTGGTGCCACCGCGGCCTGGGCTCTGCTGGTGGCCGGTGCCGCGCTGACCGCCTGCGCGGGGGCCCGCCTGTTCGGCGGCCAGATCGGGTTCACCCTGGCCGCGGGCTGGGCGTTGCTGGGTGTGGTCGTGTCGACGTCGGGCGCTGGCGAGACCGGGTTGGCAGCGCTCGCGACGGCGGGCCTGGCGGCCGTGGCGGTCACCGCGCTGGCATCGCGGAAGGCCGCGGTGCAGGCCTGAGTCGCGCCGGTCCGGGGCCTTCCGCGTGGTCGGCCGCAACGTCCCCTGTGCGTTCTCGGTCTCGTCCAGGTCACCGATCGCGCTGGGACAGCCGTGGAACGGTGCTCTCGTGCGACGGCAACGGCGATCGTCGAGGCGGACGTTCACTCTGTGACCTCCCGAGCACCCGCGGTCTCGCTGTCCAGAGACGTCGGCGGAGACGGATGAGGGAGCACTCGCCCGCCGTCCGGGGCGAAGATGGCGAGCAGTTCATCCACCTCGTGCGCCGCCGTGCTGGGGTGCCGGAAGTGCTGGTGCGGGCGCAGCTCGTAGTGGGTGCGCCGGCCGCGGCGACTTCGGGTCAGGTACCCGCCGTCCTCCAGGTCGCGCAGGATCGACAGCGCCGAGCGCTGCGTGACACCCACGCGGGCGGCGAGATCCGCGACGCGGGCGTCCGGATCCGCCGCGACGGCCAGCAGCACGTGGCCGTGGTTGGTCAGGAAGGTCCAGGACGGTCGTTGCGCCGGTTCCCCCATGGCTCCCTCCTCGAGCAGTGGCAATAAACACATGAAGTGTGCTTCACTCTAATTGCGGAGGGGAGTACCCCCCAACGCCCCGTCGTCATTACGGCGCCGTTCGGTGCTCGGCGGGGCGGGCGCCCCGCTGGGGCGCCGGGCGAGACCTCCGGTTGGTGCACATCGACCGGAGGAGATCACTCGTGGACGTCTCGCTGTGGTTGTGGCTGGCCGTGCTCGGCGTCATCGTCGGCATGCTGGCCGTGGACCTGTTCGCGCACCGCCGCGCGCACGTCATCGGCGTGCGGGAGGCCGCGGCGTGGTCGGCGGTGTGGGTGGCGCTCGGGGTGGCCTTCGGCGCCTGGGTGTGGTGGGCATACGGCGCGGAGCTCGGCCAGCAGTACTTCGCCGGCTACCTGATCGAGAAGTCGCTGGCCGTGGACAACGTCTTCGTCTGGGCGATCATCTTCACCTTCTTCGCGGTGCCCCGGGAGTACCAGCACCGGGTGCTGTTCTTCGGCGTCCTGGGGGCGTTGGTCTTCCGCGGGGTGTTCATCGCCGGCGGCTCGGTGCTGATCGCCAGCTTCGGCTGGGTGCTGTACCTGTTCGCGGCGTTCCTGCTGTGGACCGGGTACCGGATGATCCGCCAGCGCAACGAGCACCTGGACCCGGAGAAGTCACGGGCGCTGCGGCTGTTCCGCCGGTACGTGCCGATGACCGACGCCTACCACGGGCAGCGGTTCCTCATCCGCCGCGACGGTGTCCTGCTGGCCACGCCTTTGCTGGCCGTGCTCGTGCTCGTGGAGGTCACCGACGTGATCTTCGCCGTCGACTCGATCCCGGCCATCTTCGCCGTCACCGACGAGCCGTTCCTCGTCTTCACTGCCAACGCCTTCGCCATCCTGGGGCTGCGGGCGATGTACTTCCTGCTCGCCGACCTCATCCACCGCTTCATCTACCTGAAACCGGTCTTGCCCCGGACCCCGGTCACGAGGACGCGGCTCACTGCAGCTCCTCCGTGCTCGGACGTTTCATGCCGACCCCTCCGTTCGCTCGCGTGCGTGGACCCCCGTGTCCGGTCGCAGCACGCCGACCCAATCCGACGATCCGCCACCGGCCGTCGTCCAGGGACGGCCCGCGAGACGGTCGGGGAGCGTCGGACAGGACGGACCGCCCCACTGCTCGGAGGACGCCTACAACCAGTCGTGCTCACGGGCGTAGCGGGCCGCTTCGTGCCGGGTGCGGGTCTGGGTCTTCTGCATGGCGCTGGACAGGTAGTTGCGGACCGTGCCCTGCGCGAGGTGCATGCGGGTCGCGATCTCGGCGACGGAGTAGCCGTCGCGGGTCACCCGGAGCACGTCGAGCTCCCGGTCGGTCAGCGGGCAGTCGTCGACGATCGCGGCGGCCGAGACGTCCTGGTCGATCCACCTCCGGCCGCCGTGCAGGGCCGCGATGACCGAGGCGATGTGGGCGGGCTCGGCCGCCTTGCCGGCGAACCCCTGGACGCCGAGCTTCAGCGCGCTGCGCAGCACGTCGGGCCGGGCGTGCCGGGTGAGCATGAGGACCACCTGCCCGGGCAGTGTTCGGCGGACGTCGGCCACGGCGTCGAGGCCGTCGATGCCTGGCATCTCGAGGTCGATGACCAGCCCGTCCGGCCGGTGGGCGAGCGTGGCCCGCACGGCCTCTGCGCCGTCGGACGCCTCCGCCAGCACCGTGATGTCGCCCTCCAGGGGGAGGAGGGAGGCGAGCGCGCTCCGCAGCAGCACCTCGTCGTCGGCCAGCACGACGGTGGTCACCGGCCCGCCTCGCCGGCCGTGGCCACGCGGTCGCCCGCGACCGGCGGCGCGGGGAAGGTCGCCGCCGTCCGGAACCACCCGCCCTCGCGCTCGACGGTGAGCTCACCGCCGTCGTCCGACACCCGGCGCGCGAGGTCGGCGAGCCCGCGGAGGTCCGGCGGTCCCTGCCCGTCGGCGCCGTCGTTCGCGACGGCGAGGCTGTTCCCGGCGCGCGTGATGCGGACGAGGGTGGCCCGCGAGTGGCGCAGGATGTTGGTCGTCGTCTCCCGGAGCACCTGCGCCAGGAGGTCGTCGGATCGAGCGGCCCCGGCGCGGCAGTCCACGCGGACGCCGATCCCTGCCGCCTCCAGGAGGTTCTTCGCGTTCTCCAGTTCCGCGACGATGTTCAGTCTCCGGCGTCCGTAGGCCAGCTCCCGGGTCTGCTCGATCGTGTCGCCGACCAGGGCGTAGACCTCGCGCAGCTCCTGCTCCACGCGGTCGGTGTCGCTGTGCAGCAGCTTGCGGGCCAGCGCGATCTTCAGCTTCACCACGTGCAGGGTGTGGCCCTGGATGTCGTGCAGGTCGCCGGCGAAGCGCATTCGCTCGCGCACCACCGCCAGCTCGCCCTCGCGGTCGCGCTCGGCCTCGATGTCGGCCACGACCTCGTAGAACCGCTCGTTGGGGAACATCAGCCCGGTGAGGACCGCCGTGAAGCCGGTCGGGACGACCACGAGGTCGACCAGGTCGTCGGCCGACACCGGGGTCGTCGTCAGCAGCCCGAGCAGGCCGACCGCGGCCACGTAGGCGACCAGGCCGATCGCCGCGGCACCCCGGTGCCGGGGGAGCCGGGGCACCACGAGCGACCCCACGACGGCGATCGGGTAGTACGCGGCCGCCAGCGGGCCGTCGAGCGTGAGCACCCCGTACGGCCAGACGGCCGCCGCGACGGCCAGGCAGGGGAGGGCCACGCGGGCGACGTCGCCCGCCGTCCACCGCTCGAAGGCCACCAGCACGGTGACGACGCCGATCCCGAGGACGCACGCCTGCTGCCAGGTCTGCGCCTGCCGGGCCACCAGGAGCGCCCCGACGGCGGACAGCACGGGCAGGAAGACGGCGAGGTTGAGCGTCCGGAACCGACGCCGCGACGACCGGGCCGTCGTCGCCGGCGGCAGCGCCCCGCGGGGGCGGCGAGCTTCCATGGGCGGCTTCCTGGACGAGGGCTGGGCGAGGGCCTGGACGAGGGGCGGAGTGACTCCCCATCCTCGACCCCGGGCACGTCCGGCCGGTAGTGACGCCGTGTCATGCGCGGGACCCCGGCACGGTCACGCGACGAGGTGACGCCACGGCACTGGGCCGCGACGGCGGCAGCTCGTGTCATGGACGCATGTCCAACCCCGTCATCGACGTCGCCGGGCTGAACGTCCGCTACGGCGACTTCCCCGCAGTCAGGGACCTGTCGTTGCAGGTCGAGCCCGGGGAGCTGGACGCGCTCCTCGGCACCAACGGAGCAGGCACGACCTCCGCCCTGGAGGTGGTCGAGGGGCACCGGGCGCCGTCGTCGGGCACGGTGCGCGTCTTCGGCCGGAGCCCGACGGACCGCCGGTCGGTGCGGCCCCGGACGGGGATCATGCTCCAGGAGAGCGGGTTCGCCGCCGACCTGGGCGTCGCGGAGTCCGTGCAGCTGATCGGCCGGCTGACCGGCCGCGCGGACACCGTCGACCGCCTGCTGAAGGTCGTCGACCTCACCCACAAGGCCGACACCCGGGTGTCCCAGCTGTCGGGCGGGGAGAAGCGGCGGCTGGACTTCGCCACCGCCGTCTACGGCCGGCCGGAGCTGGTCTTCCTCGACGAGCCCACCACCGGCCTGGACATCCAGTCCCGGGACGCCCTCTGGGACGCCGTGCAGGAGCTGCGCGACGACGGGTCGACCGTCGTGCTCACCACGCACTACCTGGAGGAGGCGCAGCAGCGGGCCGACCGCATCGGGCTGATGCACGCCGGCACCCTCCGCCGGGAGGGGACGGTGGCGGAGCTGACCCGGGCCCTGCCGGCGTCCATCCGGTTCTCCCTCCCGCGGGGCGTGACGACGCCGCCGATGCACGCCGCCCCGGTCTCCGGGAGCACGTACGTGGTCGAGACCTCCACCATGCAGGCCGACCTCAAGCGGCTGCTCGACTGGGCCGACGACCACGCCGTCGAGCTGATCGGGCTGTCCGCGGCGCCCACCCGGCTCGACGACGTCTTCCGGGCCGTCGAGTCCGAGCCGGCTCCCTCCTGACCGCCCCGACCATCCCGAAGGGACCTCTCCGTGCTCCCCATCGCCCGCAGTGAACTGGCCCAGATCCTGCGCAACCGGGCCGTCCTAATTACCAGCCTCCTCATGCCCCTGGGGGCCAGCGCCTTCTTCGTCTACAGCCGCGACTCGTTCGCGGAGCTCTACGGCCTCGGCTACATCGCCGCGGTCATCGTCTTCACGATCGGCGCGTTCAGCCTCTACGCCACGATCGTGACCACCCTGGCCGCCCGCCGGCAGACCCTGTTCCTCAAGCGCCTGCGCTCCACGGCGGCCGGAGACCCGGCCATCCTCTCCGGTCTGGTGCTCCCGGTCGGCGTCATCTCCGTCGTCCAGATCGCGGTGGTCCTCGGGTTCTTCGCGGCCGTCAGCGACGGGCCGGCCGACGTGCCGGTGCTCGTCGTGGCCATCGTCGCGACGTTCGTGATGATGCTCGCCCTGGGGCTGGCCACGGCCGGCGTGACGAACTCCCCCGAGCAGGCCCAGGTCACCACGCTGCCGATCTCGCTCGGCACCATCGCCGTGGCGAGCTGGGTCGGCATCGCCGGGACCGAGAGCGCCACCTGGCTCAAGCGGGCGCTGCCCGGCGGCTCGGCCACCGAGCTGGTGGTCGGCGCCTGGAACGGCGGCCTCGCCGTCGCCGACTCCCTGCTCCTGCTGCTGCCCACCCTCGGCTGGGTGGTCGTGGCGGTCGCGCTCGCCGCGCGCTTCTTCCGCTGGGAGCCGCGCCGGTGAACCCGGACGAGGTGCCGGCCGTCGACCGGACGGCCGGTCCCGAGCCGGCGTCGGTCACGGCGTCCCGGCAGCTCGCCGCCGACTCCCGCGACCGCCGGCGCCGCGTCCCGCGCGGTCCGGCCGAGGGGTTCGCGCATCGCTCCCGCGGGACGGCGGCGGGGAGACCCGCCATCCGTCCCCTCGGGCGCCCGGGGGCCGACCACCCCGACGGAACGGCCACCGCCGACGAACCGACGTCGGACGGGTGGCGGCTCGGGCGGGACCGTCCCGGGGAAGTGGGGCCGTGTCCGAGGAGGGGCGGCGACGCCGGGCCGCCCGGCGCGTGAGACCCGGGGACGGGCGCCCGCTGCAGCCCTTCCGGTGGTGGCAGCTGCTCAGCCGGTCCCTGTTCTCCCTCTCCCTGCCCGGCGCCGACGGACGCCGGACCGTGTACACAATCGACGTCCGGCCGATGGGCGACGAGCACGGGGTCGTCCGCGCCCACCTCTACCGCGACGGCCGGCACTCCGCCTCGTCGAGGGTCCCCGCGGCCCTCCCCGTCGACGGCGGCGTCATCGAGGTGGCCGCGACCGTGTTCGGGCTCAAGCGCTGCCTCTACGTCACCCCGGACGGCGGAGAGCGGCAGCTCG
>DASQDP010000131.1:0-2470 GCA_035634095.1 Nocardioidaceae bacterium
GAACCTGGCGGCGGCGCTCGACCTGCAGACCGTGGCGGAGGGGATCGAGACCCCCGAGCAGCTCGCCGCCGTGACCGCGCTGGGCTGCGACGTGGGCCAGGGGTACTTCCTGGGCCGCCCGACACCGCAGGAGAACATCCCTCGCGCCATGCGCAGCGGCGTGGTGCTCACGCCCTCCACGACCAACCCCCTCCCTCGCCAGCGGGCCGCGCTCAAGTAGAGCGCCGCGCGCCGAAGGCGTGAGTGGCGTCCGCGGGTCAGTCCTGAGAGCCTGCGACGTCCTCGCTCGTGGCTACAGCCACCCGGTTGCGTCCGTGCTTCTTGGCCCGCTGCAAGGCCCGGTGGGCGGCGTCCTGAGCCGCCGCTGCCCCACGCTCGGAGCAGACCGCAACGCCGATCGAGAGGCTCGCCTGGTGCTCGGCCATCCACGCCAGGGCGACCTGGCGCATACGGTCGCAGGCCACATCGAGCGGCGCCCCCGCCAGGACGACGAGGAACCGCTGACCGTGCGACCGCCCCACGAAGTCACCGGGGGTCCGGACGTGGGTGCGGAGCAGGGTGCCGCACCTCTCGAAGGCCGCGACCGCGGCCTGCGCTCCCATGGCTTCGACAAGCAGTGGGAACTGGTCCAGGTCGACCAGGCACACCACGTCGCCTGTGCTCACGTCTCCGAGCCCGGCGGCCGCGGCCGATCGACTGGCGGGTCTGGGCGGTGCGTCGAGGGTCACCCGAACCGGCCGACGACGGTCACCCTCGCACCGGGCCGCCGACGTCAGCGCGTCCTCGACCAGCGACGGCAAGTGAGCAGAGAGGCCCAGGGACGCGGGATGCATCTCGTCCACGATCACCACTTGGGGCTCTCCCACACCCAGGGAGACATCTACCGGGATGGCGCTCGCGTCCGCTGACCTGGCGGGCACCACAGCGCCGCCGAGATCCTGGACAGCGGTGTGCAGCACCTGCGCCACCTCGGTCCGGGTCGTTGCGGTGAGCAGCGCCCGCGTGGCGGCCAGCACCACCGAAGCTCCGGTCGGGTCATAGGGCGTGCGCACCGCGGGATAGCCGCGTGAGGTGCCGTCCCGGGGCGGCGTGCGCTGGCCGGCCACGAAGGCGGGACCCTGGGCGGGGGGCGACGGCGCCGGCCCGACCGTAGCCGACGCTCTCGTGAGCACCCCAGCAACGTGGTCGTTGTTCTTCGCGCTCGCGTCCATGACACTCCTATCGTGACATGCCGGGGCGCTGCCGGAGGCAGAGTCCCCCGATGCCCAGAGGGCGTTCGCAGGGGCGGCATCGCCGGCACGCCGTACCCAGTCCTACCGTGTCTACCCACGGGAGGGCTCTGGGCCGGTCGGGCGGTCCGTCGCTTGCCCGAACCACCGGCGTGACGCTGATGGGTCGGCGACCAGCGGCATCTGCCAGAATGTGGTGCCTGACGAGGGCTCGTTCTCCGAGGGCTGTCCTCGCTGTCGACCGGTCCCTGGTCCCGGGCCTCTAGCTCAATTGGCAGAGCAGCGGACTTTTAATCCGCGGGTTGTGGGTTCGACCCCCACGGGGCCCACGAACGTCCAGGTCCGCGATGTGACCACCCAGCAGAACAGGGTCAGAAGGCCCTGATTCTGACGCGAGTTTTCGGTGGGACATGCGGACCTCCGGTTGGTGAAGCCGTGAACAGCTCCACCGCCTTCGGAGGTCTTCGTCATGGCAACGACGGAACCGGGTGTCACCAACGTCGTGACCGAGTACAACTCGGCGTCGGCGGGCGGCATCCCGTCGCGCCGCTCCGCGGCGAGACGGAGCGTCACGTGGGGCCGCTAGATTGCACTTCGGCACGCAAAGCGGCCTCCGGCACGCACGGCGGCAGCGGCGCCGGAAAATGTTGAAGAAGAACCGGGCCTGGCTGTCGATCCGACGGCAGGGTGTTCGTCGTCGCTATGACGGAGCCGGACAGGCCGGCCCGCGACCCAGTGCAGGAGGCAGCTCCATGGCCAAGTACGCAATCCTCATCTACGAAGACCAAGCGCGCTACGCGACCATGTCGCCCGAGGCGTGGGGCGCGCTAATCGACGCGCACAGCACGTTCACCAAGCAGGTCTTCGAACTCGGTGGGTCCCTTGAGGGCGGGGAGGCGCTGGCGGCCACGACGACGGCCACCACGATCAAGGGTGCCGGCACGGTGACGGACGGCCCGTTCGTCGAGACCAAGGAGGCCCTCGGCGGCTTCTACGTCGTCGAGGCGCGCGACCTCGACCACGCCGTCGAGATCGCCACGCTGTGCCCGGCCCCCTTCGGCGGCGTCGAGGTTCGCCCGGTCGTGGACCCGACGACGAATCCGTTCTGATCGCTCCCAGCGACGAGCCGACCGCGTCCGCCATGCAGGCGGACGCGGTCGCTGCCGCGCTGGCGCAGGCCCACCGCTCCGAGTGGGCCTTCGTGCTGTCCGCCACGGTGCGCGTCGCGGGCGACCTGGACG
>DASQDP010000132.1:0-2880 GCA_035634095.1 Nocardioidaceae bacterium
CTGCCGGCCCGGGCGCGCGCGGTCTTCGGCGACCCGGGCAGCTCGATGGTGGGCGCGATGATCGACGCCGTCGTGGAGGGCTCGCTGGCCGACGGGGGAGTGGTGGTCATGGCGCCCGAGCCGCTGGAGGCCATGCACGAGCTGCGGGCCTTCATGTTCGAGCGGGTGTACGCCTCGGAGACCGCGGCCGGGCAGAAGCAGCTGGCCATCGACGTCACCCGCCGGCTGGTCGACCACCACCTGGCCCACCCCGGGCTGATCCCGGCGACCTACCGCGACACCTCGGCCGACCCGGTCACCCAGGTCGTCGACTACGTGTCGGGGATGACCGACCGGTACGCGCTGTCCACCCACGACCGGCTCTTCGGCGCCGACGCGTCCGCCCGCATGCGCCCGCTGCTGCGCACGCAGTAGGCCCACTCCACGCGCTCGCAGCCAGCCACCGCCGGTGCCTCACACCTACCGTTATCCCCAACTGACACGCGAGATCGGCAATGTGGTGGCGATCACGTGATGATGACCACGACATCGCCGATCTCGCCAACAGGGGCGGCCCTGCAGGATCCCGCCGCGAGCGTTCGAGTGGCGGGGGCAGGGAAGTTCCTTCTCAGTTGGGGGAGGAGCCCCGGCGGCGCAGGTAGCGCTCGAACTCGCGGGCGATCTGGTCCCCGTCGGCCTCGGACAGGTCGGTCTCGGTGGCCCGCTCCTCGAGCGAGCGCACGTACTCGACGACCTCGGCGTCCTCGTTGGCCATCTCGTCGACGGTCTTGACCCACTCGTCGGCCTGCCGGGGCAGCTCGCCCAGCGGCACGGTGAGCTCGAGGACCTCCTCGACCCGCTGCAGCAGCGCGACGGTCGCCCGCGGTGAGGGCGGCTGGGAGACGTAGTGCGGAACGGCGGCCCAGAAGCTGATCGCCGGCAGCCCGGCCTGCACGCAGGCGTCCTGGAAGACCCCGAGGATGCCTGTCGGCCCCTCGTAGCTGGAGGTCTGCAGGCCCCAGTGCTCGGCGGACTCCGGGTCGTAGGCCGAGCCGCTGACCGGGGTGGGCCGGGTGTGCGGGGTGTCGGCCAGCAGCGCGCCCAGGCCGACGACGGTGCCCACCTCGAGCTCGTGGCACAGCTCGATGAGCTCCTCGCAGAACCCGCGCCACCGCATGTTCGGCTCGATGCCGCGGATGAGCACGACGTCCCGGTCGGAGCCCGGTGGGCGGGCGACGGAGATGCGGGTGGTGGGCCACTCGATGCGGCGGCTCAGGCCGCCGACGAGGGAGACGGTGGGGCGGTTGACCTGGAAGTCGTAGTAGTCCTCGGGGTCCAGCGCGGCGAGCGGGGTGGCCTTCCAGGTCAACTCGAGGTGCTCCAGCGCCCCGGTGGCCGCGTCCCCGGCGTCGTTCCAGCCCTCGAAGGCGACGACCACCACCGGGTCGTTCAGCCGGGGCAGGTCCTCAGGGGTGGACTTCGGGTCGATCACCCCTGCGAGCCTACGTCGGTCACGCCGTCCGGCCGTGCTGATCGGCCCGGACGGCGGCACCGGCGTCCCCCGCGCGGGCGACCGGGCACCCCCGGGGGCGGCTACCCTGGCTCGGTGCAGTCCCGCAGTGTGTCGACCGCCCTCCGCCCGGACGCCACGGCGGAGCTCACGGCGATGCTCGAGCGGCGGATCCTGGTGCTCGACGGCGCGATGGGGACCGCGATCCAGCGCGACCGGCCCGACGAGGCCGGCTACCGCGGCGAGCGGTTCGCCGACTGGCCCAGCGACGTGCAGGGCAACAACGACCTGCTGAGCATCACCGCGCCGCAGGTGATCGCCGGCATCCACCGCGAGTACCTCGAGGCCGGCGCGGACCTCATCGAGACCAACACCTTCAACGCCACGGCGATCTCGCTGCGCGACTACGGCATGTCCGACCTCGCCTACGAGATCAACGTGGCTTCGGCGCGCCTGGCCCGCGCCGAGTGCGACGCGATGAGCGAGCGGACGCCGGACAAGCCGCGCTACGTCGTCGGCGCGCTGGGCCCGACCAGCCGGACGGCGTCCATCTCCCCGGACGTCAACGACCCCGGTGCCCGCAACGTCGGCTACGACGAGCTGGTCGAGGCCTACCTGGAGCAGGCGAACGGCCTGGTCGACGGCGGGGTCGACGTCCTGCTGATCGAGACCGTCTTCGACACGCTCAACGCCAAGGCGGCGATCTTCGCGCTGGAGACGCTGTTCGAGGAGCGCGGCCGGCGCTGGCCGGTGATGGTGTCCGGCACGATCACCGACGCGTCGGGGCGGACGCTGTCGGGCCAGGTCACCGAGGCGTTCTGGCACTCGATCCGGCACGTGCGCCCGCTGCTGGTCGGCCTGAACTGCGCGCTGGGCGCGGCGGAGATGCGGCCCTACCTCGCCGAGCTCTCGCGGATCGCCGACACCTACGTCTCCTGCTACCCGAACGCCGGGCTGCCCAACGCCTTCGGCGAGTACGACGAGTCGCCGGAGGAGACCGCGGCCGTCCTCGCCGAGTTCGCCGACGCCGGCTTCGTCAACCTGGTCGGCGGCTGCTGCGGGACGACGCCGGCGCACATCGCCGCCATCGCCGCCGCGGTCGAGGGCCGGGCGCCGCGGACGCCGGCGCAGGTGCGCCCCGCGCTGCGGCTGTCGGGCTTGGAGCCGCTGGTCGTCGACGAGGACTCGCTGTTCGTGAACGTCGGCGAGCGGACGAACATCACCGGCTCGGCCCGCTTCCGCAACCTCATCCGCGCCGGTGACTACCCGACCGCGCTCGCTGTCGCCCGCCAGCAGGTGGAGGCCGGCGCGCAGGTCATCGACGTCAACATGGACGAGGGGATGATCGACGGCGTCGAGGCGATGGACCGCTTCCTCAAGCTGGTCGCTGC
>DASQDP010000133.1:0-21393 GCA_035634095.1 Nocardioidaceae bacterium
GTTCGCCTGCATCGTCGCCCTCGGACTGCTTCTCAAGGCCGGCGCCTGACCGACCCCCTCGGCCGGGGCCCGGTCGGCACTGCAGCACAGCAACCCAGCACCGTCCGACAGGAGCTCACAGCGTGGCAACAGGTGGAGGCACCGCGATCCGCGGCAGCCGGGTCGGCGCGGGGCCGATGGGGGAGGCCGAGCGGGGTGAGGCGGCGCCGCGTCAGACGGTCGTCTACTTCTGCTCCCACGGACACGAGTCGGTGATCACCTTCGCTTCGGAGGCGCAGATCCCTCCGTCCTGGGACTGCCCCCGCTGTGGACTGCCAGCCAGCCTGGACTCGGACAACCCCCCCGAGCCGCCGAAGACCGAGCCGTACAAGACCCACCTCGCCTACGTCAAGGAGCGCCGCTCCGACAAGGAGGCCGAGGACATCCTCGACGAGGCCATCAAGAGCCTCCGGGACCGCCGTCGCCGCGGCGACATCGTCTTCTAGCCGGCTGCGTCGGGTCCCGACGACCATCCCGCCGGCAGGGTCCGGACTGGCCTACGCCGGGGCAGCACGGGTGCTCGAGCTCTGCTGGGCAGCGACCTCCAGCGCCGCGCCGAGCAGACCGACCACGTCGGCAGCCCTGCGGGACGGGTGGTCGTTCCACCGGGTGAGGTCCCGGACGTGCGCCATCCGCACGTCCGGAGGCGGGCACCAGCGGACCGGGGTGCCTGGGTCCTCCCGCAGCGTGTGCCAGGCCAGGTCCAGGGTCCGCTGCACCAGCTGGGACCGGACAGCAGCAGGTCCGCCTCCGGCCGCCACCACGGACCCCACGAGGCAGGCCCCGGAGACGCGCCGGTCGGCCAGGTCGCCGAGGTTGTGGGCGGTCACGAGCAGTGGCCTGCCCTGGTCGTCGGTGGTGGTGAACCATCCGTGCTGCACCCATCGCGCGCTGACCAGGGTGACGGCCTCCTCGAGCAGCACCCGGATGAGGTGCAGCTCAGCGAGCCGCGCCGAGACTGCGTCCTGCCGAGCCGGCGAGACGGCGCCGGCCGGCCGGCTGCCGGACAGCAGCCCGCTGGCTATGCCCTGCCACCGCGGGCGTCGTCCCCGGTGGGACCGCTCCTCACGGGCGGTGTGCAGCACGGATGCCACCACTGCCTCCTGGTGCGGGTGCGGGGAGCAGGGACGCGGACGCCTCGTCGAGGAACCACACCGTCTCCTGCCGGCCGTGCACGCCGACCGCCGGCACGTCGTGCAGGTCCGGAGCGTCGGGGCCGGTCGCGAGTGCCCGCGCGACCGCCTCGGCCTTGCCCTCGCCCGAGACGAGGAACCACACGGCGGTGCCGCGGTTCAGGGCGGGGAAGGTGAGGCTGACCCGCTCGGGTGGCGGCTTGGGGGAGTCGGCGACCGGCACCGCGATCGCATCCTCCACGTCCAGCTGGGCATGGCCCGGGAACAGGGATGCCACGTGGCCGTCCGGTCCCACCCCCAGCATCACCACGTCGAAGCCGCCGGCGCCGTGCGCACGCAGCTCCTCGTCGTACGCCCGGGCGGCATCGTCGACCGACGGGTGTGCGCCGTCCGAGGCGGGCATCGGATGGATCCTGGCCGGGTCGAACGGCAGCCGGGACAGCAGCGACTCCGTCGCCTGGAGTGCGTTCCGGTCCGGGTCGTCGGCCGGCACGAAGCGCTCGTCGCCGAAGAACACCTCGACCCGGCTCCAGTCCACCGACGCGGCGTCCGGCGACGCGGCGACGCTCCGGTGGACGGTGGCGGCGATCGTGCCCCCGGTCAGCGCGACCGACGGCACCCGCCCGTCGTGCTGGGCGTCGCGCAGCCTGTCCACCAGTGAGGCGGCCACGAGGTCGGCCAGCCCCTGGGCGGTGGCGGACCGCCGGACCACCGGCTCGCCCACCTCAGGCCTTCTTCGCCGACGAGGTCCGCCGGGGAGCGGCGCCCTTGCCGGCGGTCGAGGTCCGCTTCGAGGCGGCCTTCGTCGCCGTCGGCGCGGGACGCTTGCCGGTGTCCGACGTGCGGGGGCCCGACCTCTTGCCCGGGGCGGCCCGGCCCGCTGACGGCTGCCCGTCGGCCTCCACCATCCGCCGCACGGTGGCGGCGTAGACGTCGTCGGGGTCCAGGCGCCGCAGCTCCTCGTTGAGCAGCTCGGCGAGGTCCCGTCGCTTGAGCGCCACCGGCCGATCCGGCTGCCCGGGGGTGGACAGGGTGGCCAGGCGTCCGTCGGAGCGGGTGATCGACACGTCCCCGTGCCGGGTGCTCAGTACGACGGCCGTGATCCCCGGACCCGCCGAGCTGCGACGGGTCACCTCGCAGCGCAGCCGGCTCGCGAGCCACGCCGACAGCAGGTCGGCGCTGGGGCTGATCCGCTCCGCGGTCACGGAGGCCGAGTGCACCTTGCCGGGGAACTGGTCGAGGGCGGCGGCCAGCAGGGCCCGCCACCCGGTGATCCGGGTCCAGGCCAGGTCGGTGTTGCCGGGGGCGTAGCTGGCGCACTGGTGCAGCATGGCCTTGGCCTTGGCAGTGGGCGCCGAGGCGGCGTCGGTGATGCGGCGATTGCCCAGCATCCCGAGCGGGTCGACCGCTGGGTCGGTCGGCGCCCGGCCCGGCCACCACACCACCACCGGTGAGTCCGGCAGCAGCAGCGGGAGCACCACCGACTGCGGGTGGTTGACGACCTCACCGGTCAGCGTGATCATCGCTCGCTCACCCGAGGCGCCCGAGCCGATCGCGACCTTGGCGTCGACCTGGGAGGCGCCCCGCTTGTCCCCGAGGACCACCCCCAGGATGCGGGCCGGGTGCTCCTGGGAGGCGGCCCTGGCCACGCGCATCGACTCCTCGGCGTCCTCGTCGTCGGCCACCACGACCACGGTCATGATCATGCCCATGGCCGGGCTGCCCGAGCGTCGACGGGACCGCACGAACTCCGCCGCGATCGCCGAGGAGTCGGTGTCCGTGAGCTCGATCATCTGGGGCCCCCTGCCGAAGAGTGGGCGCAGCGAGCGGGCTCGGGTGGTGAGGTCATGGTCGTCTCCAGACGCGTCCGTCACGGGCCAGCATCTTCACCGCGGAAGCCGGGCCCCACGTCCCCGCCTCATAGGTGTCCGGCCGGCCGTGCTCGGCCCAGTAGTCGACGATCGGGTCGAGAATCCTCCAGGACAGCTCGACCTCCTCGTGCTGCGGGAACAGCGGTGGGTCGCCGAGGAGCACGTCGAGGATCAGCCGCTCGTAGGCTTCCGGGGACGACTCGGTGAAGGAGCCGCCGTAGGCGAAGTCCATGTTGACGTCCCGGATCTCCATCGCTGTGCCCGGCACCTTCGAGCCGAACCGCGTGGTGATCCCCTCGTCGGGCTGGACCCGGAACACCAGCGCGTTCTGGGTGAGCGTCTCGGTGGCGGTCTGCGCGAACGGCAGGTGGGGAGCGCGCTTGAAGACGACGGCCACCTCTGTGACCCGCCGACCGAGCCGCTTGCCGTGCCGCAGGTAGAACGGCACGCCCGCCCAGCGCCGGGTCTCGACGTTCAGCTTGATCGCCGCGAACGTCTCGGTCGTGGAGTCCGGCGCGATGTCCTGCTCCTGCAGGTAGCCGGGCACCTTATGGCCCCCGGCCCAGCCCTCGACGTACTGCCCGCGGGCGGTGGCGCGGTCCAGCCGCCGGGGGAGTACGACGGAGGCGAGCACCTTCTGCTTCTCCAGCCGCAGGCTGCGCGCGTCGAACGAGATCGGCTCCTCCATAGCGATCAGCGCCATCAGCTGCAGCAGGTGGTTCTGGATGACGTCGCGAGCCGCGCCGATGCCGTCGTAGTAGCCGGCCCGACCGCCGATCCCGATGTCCTCGGCCATGGTGATCTGCACGTGGTCGACGTAGTTGGAGTTCCAGATCGGCTCGAACATCGCGTTGGCGAAGCGCATCGCCAGGATGTTCTGCACGGTCTCCTTGCCCAGGTAGTGGTCGATGCGGAAGACCGACTCCGGCGGGAACACCTCGTGGATCGTCGCGTTGAGCTGCTGGGCCGTCTCCAGGTTCGAGCCGAACGGCTTCTCCACCACGATCCGCCGCCAGCTGCCGTCCCCCGCCGCGGCCAGGCCGTGCTCCTTGAGCTGGCCGATGACGTCGGGGAAGAACCGCGGCGGGATCGACAGGTAGAACGCGTGGTTGCCTTGCGTGCCGCGGACCCGGTCGAGGTCCGCGATGGTCTGGTTCAGGTTCTCGAAGGCGACGTCGTCGCTGAAGTCGCCCTGGACGAAGCGGAAGCCCTCCGCGAGCTGCTGCCACACCTCCTCGCGGAACTCCGTGCGGGCGTGCTCCTTGACCGAGTCGTGCACCACCTGTGCGAAGTCCTGGTCCGCCCACTCGCGGCGGGCGTAGCCGACGAGCGAGAAGCCCGGCGGCAGCAGTCCGCGGCTGGCCAGGTCGTAGATCGCCGGCATCACCTTCTTGCGGGAAAGGTCCCCGGTGACCCCGAACAGCACCATGCCGCAGGGGCCGGCGATCCGGGGGAGGCGCCGGTCCTGCGGCTCGCGCAGCGGGTTGTCCGCGGTGGTGGAGGACTCGGCCCGGTCCGCGCGGGCGCTCACGACAACGCGGCTCTCAGGGACGCCAGCCCAGCATCCAGGTCGGTGAGGTGCAGCCGCAGCACCGGCCGGCCCGAGTCGGCGAGCACGGTGGCGTCGCCGGCTGCCTGCGACGAGATCAGCCGCCCGAACGTGTAGTCCTTGCCGGGGACAGGGAGGTCCTCGGCCGGGTCCGCCGTCACCTGCAGGTACACGCCCTCGGCAGGTCCGCCCTTGTGGTACTGGCCGGTGGAGTGCAGGAACCGCGGTCCCCATCCGAACGTGACGGGGCGGCGAACGCGGTGCGCCAGGCGGCTGCGCACGTCGGCCAGCTCGGCGTTCGCGATGCGGTCGAGGTAGGCCATCACGGCCAGGTAGCCGTGCTGGGGATCGACCTGGTCCAGCAGGGCAGCCACCGCGTCGGTGAGCGTCCCCGCACCACCGAGCCAGTCGCCGCCGAGGGCGCGCCCTTCGACGGCGCCATCGGTGAAGTCGGGGGCACGGGTGTCCGGCGTCCCCTCCAGCATCGAGCGGGCGGCGACCTTGGCGCTCTCCACGTCCGGCTGGTCGAAGGGGTTGATGCCCAGCAGCCGGCCAGCGGCCGAGGTGGCCACCTCCCAGAGCAGCATCTGGGCGCCGAGCGTGCCGGTGACCACGACGTCGGACCCAGGGGAGTCCCCCGAGGCGTCGTCGGCGTCACCCGGGTCGATGCTGTCGACGGTGTCGGAGGAGCCGTCGGCCAGGTGCGCCACCGTCACGTCGTGCGGTGGGAGGGCCACCTCGGGCGCCGCGTCGTCGGCGACCACGACGGGAAGCACGCCGGTGCCCTGCTTGCCGGTGCTCTCCGCGATGAGCTGCTCGGCCCAGTCGGCGAAGCCGCTGAGTCCCGATCCCCGGTCGACCAGCACCAGCTTGTTGCGCAGCGGGGTGGTGCCGGCGATGGCGGCGGCGAGCCGCAGGCCGGGGTTGGCCTCGTCATCGGCGGACAGCAGGTCCGAGACGGCCTCCGCCTCGTCGAGCAGGCGGGCGACGTCGGCGCCGGCCAGCGCGCACGGCACGAGCCCGAACGCGGTCAGCGCCGAGTAGCGCCCGCCCACGGCCGGGTCGGCGTTGACGACCCGGTAGCCGTCCGCCCTGGAGCGCTCGTCGAGGGGGCTGCCGGGGTCCGTGACGATGACGATGCGGGTGGTCGGGTCGATCCCCGCGTCGGCGAACGCCGCGTCGTAGGCCCGCTTCTGGGAGTCGGTCTCCACGGTGGACCCGGACTTGCTGGACACCACCACCACCGTCCGCTCCAGGCGGTCCCCGAGGGCGCCGCGCACCTGGTCCGGGCTGCTGGAGTCCAGGACGGTGAGCTCCACGCCGTACGTCGCACAGATCACCTCTGGCGCCAGGGACGAGCCACCCATGCCGCAGAGCACGACATGGTCGACGCCGGACTCGGCCAGCTCCGCGTGCAGCGCCGAGAGCTCCCCGACCAGCGGCCGGGAGGACCGGGGGAGGTCCACCCAGGCGAGGCGCTTCGCGGCCTCCTCCTCGGCCTCGGGGCCCCACAGGGTCGGATCCTGCGCGAAGAGCCTGCCGGCGAATCCTTCCTTGACCAGCGTCGGGACGTGCTCGGCGACCGCGTCCGCGGCGGCGCCGGTGGCGACCACCTCGAACGTCTCGCTCACCGGTCCGACTCTGCGGCTTGTCCGGTGGCCTGCTGCAGCTGGCCCCGCACCGTGTCGACGAGCTCGTCCCACGACGCCACGAACTTCTCGACCCCCTCCTTCTCGAGGGTCTCGATCACGTCGTCGTAGTCGACGCCGACGCCCTTGAGGTCGGCCATCAGCTGGCGTGCCTCGTCGTACCGGGTGGTGACCTGGTCGCCGTCGACCTCACCGTGGTCGGCGAAGGCCTGCAGCGTCTTCTCCGGCATGGTGTTCACCGTGTTGGACACGACCAGGTCGGTGACGTACATGGTGTCGCGGTAGTCGGGGTTCTTCACGCCGGTGGACGCCCACAGCGGACGCTGCAGGTTGGCCCCGGCCTCCTTGAGGGCGACGAAGCGGTCACCGGAGAACTTCTCCTCGAACGCCTCGTAGGCGAGGCGGGCGTTGGCGATGCCGGCGAGCCCCTTGAGCTTCCCGGCCTCCGCACCACCGATCGCGTCAAGCCGCTTGTCGATCTCGCTGTCCACGCGGGAGACGAAGAACGAGGCCACCGAGTGGATCTTCGAGAGGTCCTGGCCGGCGGCCTGCGCCCGCTCGAGACCCTCGAGGTAGGCGTCCATCACCGAGTCGTAGCGCTGCAGGCCGAAGATCAGCGTGACGTTGACGCTGATGCCGGCGGCCAGCACGTCCGTGATCGCCGGGCCTCCCTCGGTGGTCGCCGGGACCTTGATGAGCAGGTTCGGCCGGTCCACCTCGGCCCACAGCTTCTTGGCCATGCCGATGGTGGCCTGCTCATCGTGCGCCATCGCCGGGGAGACCTCGATGGAGACCCGGCCGTCCAAGCCGCCCGTCGCCTCGAAGGTGTCGGCGAGGACGTCGCAGGCCTGGCGCACGTCGGTGGTGGTGATGGTGAAGATGGCCTGGTCGACGGCGGCGTCACCGGTGGGGTCGTCGGGGTCCGCGTCGCCCTTGCCGCCGGCGATCTCGCGCACCTGGGCGTCGTAGCGCTCGCCGTTGGCCAGCGCGCTGGCGAAGATGGTCGGGTTGGTGGTCACGCCCACGACGGAGCTGTTCTTCACCAGGTCGGCGAGGTTGCCGGTCTCGATCCGCTCGCGGGACAGGTCGTCGAGCCAGATGCTGACCCCTGCGTCAGCGAGGGCCTTGAGTCGTTCGGACATCGGATCTTCCTTCCGGGTGCTGCTGCGGGGGCTGCTGAACTGTGAGGTGTGTCACGAGGACGAGGCGGAGATGCTCTCCTCGGCAGCGAGGGCGACCGCCTCAGCGGTGATCCCGAACTCGCGGTAGATCGTGGCGTAGTCCGCCGAGGCGCCGTACTGCTCCAGCGAGACGGTGCGCCCGGTGGAGCCGACCAGGTCGCGCCAGGGCATCGCGATGCCGGCCTCGACACTGACGCGCGCCTTGACGATCGGCGGGAGCACCGTGTCACGGTAGGACTGCTCCTGCCTGTCGAACCACTCACGACAGGGCATCGACACCACCCGGGAGGACACGCCCTTGTCGGCGAGCAGGGTCCGGGCCTGCACGGCAAGCTGCAGCTCCGAGCCGGTGCCGATCAGGATCACGTCGGGTGATCCGCCGTCGGCCTCGAGCAGCACGTAGGCGCCGCGGGCGACGTCCTCGGTGGTGGCGAACCCGTCGGTGCCGCGAGGGTACGTCGGGACGTTCTGCCGGGTCAGGACCAGCCCGGCCGGATTGGTGGAGTTCTCGAGGATCGCCTTCCAGGCGGCGACGGTCTCGTTGGCGTCCCCGGGCCGCACGATGTCGAGACCGGGGATGGCGCGCAGGGCCGCGAGGTGCTCCACCGGCTGGTGCGTCGGGCCGTCCTCGCCCAGGCCGATCGAGTCGTGGGTCCACACGTAGGTCACCGGCAGCTGCATCAGTGCGGCGAGCCGGACCGCTCCGCGCATGTAGTCCGAGAATGTCAGGAACGTGCCGCCGTAGACCCGGGTGCCGCCGTGGAGGGCGATGCCGTTCATGACCGAGCCCATGCCGTGCTCCCGGATGCCGAAGTGGAGCACGCGGCCGTACTCGTCACCGGTGAAGTCCTTGGTCGACAGCTCCGCGGGGATGAACGAGGGTGCGCCCTTCGGCGTGGTGTTGTTCGACTCGGCGAGGTCGGCAGATCCGCCCCACAGCTCGGGCAGCACCGGCGCGACGGCGGAGAGCACCTCGCCGGAGGCCTTGCGGGTCGCGACTCCCTTCTCGTCGGCGTCGAAGCTCGGCAGCTCCTCGTCCCAGCCGGCGGGCAGGCTCCGGGTGCGCATCCGGTCGAAGAGCGCCTTGCGCTCGGGATTGCCCTCGGCCCAGGCGTCGAAGCGCTCCTGCCACCGCGCCTCGGCCTGTTTGCCGCGCTCGAGGGTGGCGCGCGTGTGCTCGAGGACCTCGGGCGGCGTCTCGAAGGTCTGCTCGGGATCGAAGCCCATGATCTTCTTGGTCGCCGCCACCTCCTCCTCGCCCAGCGCGGAGCCGTGGGCCTTGCCGGTGCCCTGGGCGTTCGGCGCAGGCCAGGCGATGACGGTCTTGAGGGCGATGAAGCTCGGCCGGTCGGTGACCGCCCGTGCCTTCGCGAGTGCCTCGAGGAGCTCGGGGACGTTCTCCTCGTAGCTGGTGCCGCCGTTGGTCCAGTCGAGGCGGTGCACATCCCAGCCGTAGGCGGCGTAGCGGGCGGCGACGTCCTCGGTGAAGGCGATGTCGGTGTCGCCCTCGATGGAGATGTCGTTGTCGTCGTAGATCAGGGTGAGGTTGCCCAGCTGCTGGGTGCCGGCCAGCGAGCAGGCCTCGGCGCTGACGCCCTCCTCGAGGTCGCCGTCGCTGCAGATGCAGTAGATGTGGTGGTCGAAGACGCTCTCGCCCGGGGCCGCGTCGGGGTCGAAGAGGCCACGCTCGCGGCGCGCCGCCATCGCCATCCCTACGGCGTTGCCGACGCCCTGGCCCAGCGGGCCGGTGGTGGTCTCCACGCCGGCGGTGTGTCCGTGCTCAGGGTGCCCGGGGGTCTTGCTGCCCCAGGTGCGCAGCGCCTTCAGGTCCTCGATCTCCAGGCCGAAGCCGGCGAGGTAGAGCTGGGTGTAGAGGGTGATGCTGCTGTGCCCGGCGGAGAGCACGAAGCGGTCGCGCCCGGGCCAGTCCGGGTTGGCGGGGCTGTGCCGCATCGCCTTGTGGAACAGCGTGTAGGCGACCGGAGCCAGGCTCATCGCCGTGCCGGGGTGGCCGTTGCCGACCTTCTGGACGGCATCCATGGCCAACACCCGGGAGGTGTCCACCGCACGCTTGTCGATGTCGGTCCAGCTGTCGGTCTCGCTCACGGGCGGGAGTCCCTTCTGCGCGGTTCTCGGCGGCGAGCGGCCGGCGAGGGGTCTGGTGGCACAGTGCCACTTCGGGCGGTGCATCAAACGTCACGAGGTGCTGACCGGACCCCCACCACCGGCACCGCGCCGCAGCGCACCACTGAGCCCCGACCCTACTTCCGGGAGGGCGAGGGACGGTAGGGCGCCGGGGGCGCCGACTGCCCCGGCGCGGCGCCCGGCCCGACGTCGGCTCCGGCGCTCCTGGTGACTAGACTTCGGCGACGAGGCGGGGCTCGAGGCGGGCGGACCCGACGCTGCACCGCCCGGCGCACGCGCTCCACCGACCGTTGCCCGCCGCAGACCCGAGGTGCTCATCACTGTGACCGCCGTCGACCCGCACGTGTCCGTGCCGCCCCTGGCCACGGGCGCGCCGACCACGCGGGACGTGCTGGCGGCATACGTCGGGCTCATGAAGCCGCGGATCATCGAGCTGCTGCTGCTGACCACCGTGCCGGTGATGTTCCTGGCCTCGCGCGGCGTCCCGCCTCTCGGGCTGGTGGTGGCGACGGTGCTCGGCGGCACCTTGTCGGCGGGCAGCGCCAATGCCCTGAACTGTGTCTACGACGCGGACATCGACCAGCGGATGCGTCGTACCCGTCGGCGGGCGCTGCCGCGGCACCTGGTGACCGCGCGCGCGGCCCTGGTCTTCGGGCTGGGGCTCGGGGTGGTGTCCACGCTCTGGCTGGGCCTGCTGGTGAACTGGCTCTCGGCCGGGCTGGCGCTGGCGGCCAACGTGTTCTACGTCGTCGGCTACACGATGATCCTCAAGCGCCGCACCACCCAGAACATCGTCTGGGGCGGCGCTGCGGGCTGCTTCCCGGCGCTGATCGGGTGGACGGCGGTGACCGGCGAGCTGGCGTGGGCGCCGGTGGTGCTGTTCCTGGTGGTGTTCTTCTGGACGCCGCCGCACTTCTGGGCGCTGGCGATCCGCTACCGGGAGGACTACGCCGCCGCCGGCGTCCCGATGCTCCCCGTGCACGCCGGAGCCCGCGCGGTCGCGCGGCAGATCGTGGCCTACTCCTATGCGATGGTCGCGACCTCGCTGGTGCTGTGGCCGGTGGCCGGCACCGGCTGGTTCTACCCGGTCGTCGCGGTCGTCCTCGGGGTGGCGTTCCTGGTCGAGTCGCACCTGCTGCTGCGCCGCGCCCGCGACACCGACGACGTGGTGGCGCTGCGGCCGATGCGGCTGTTCCACTGGTCGAACATGTACCTCTCGCTGCTCTTCGTCGGGGTCGCCCTCGACCCCCTGCTGTCTCGCTGAGGCGTCGGTGAGCCGTGGCAGCGGAACGCCGCCGTCCCACCCGCGAGGAGCTGGAGCGGGCCCGCGGCCGGCTGCTGCCCGACGTCGCCAGGCCGGGGCTGCACGTGCTGTTCACCGGCATCAACCCGGGCCTCTACACCGCGTGGGCCGGTCACCACTTCGCGCGGCCGGGCAACCGCTTCTGGCCGGCGCTGCACCGCTCCGGCTTCACCCCCCGGCTGCTGGCGCCCGCCGAGCAGGAGGAGCTGCTGAACCTCGGGCTGGGGATCACCAACGTGGCACCGCGGGCCACCGCCCGCGCCGATGAGCTCACGGCCGCCGAGCTGCTCGCCGGTGGCCGGGACCTGCGCGCCAAGGTTCTCCGCCTGCGGCCGTCGTGGCTGGCGGTGTGCGGGGTCACCGCCTATCGCGCCGCCTTCGAGCAGCCTCGAGCGGCCGTCGGCCGACAGGACCTGGAGCTGGGCGGGACCCGGGTGTGGGTCCTGCCCAACCCGAGCGGGCTGAACGCGCACTACTCGCAGGACGCGCTGGCCGAGCAGTTCGGCCGCCTGCGCGCCGCCGCCGCTGGTGCCTGAGCGGTGCCCTCAGGGGCGCTCTGTGACGCTGACCAGCAGCCACGACAGGGCGGCGGACACCAGGGCGGCACCGAGCAGGTGCAGCGCCACGAGCAGCACGGGCAGGTCGGCGAAGTACTGCACGAACCCGACCAGGCCCTGGGCCAGCTCCACCGCCAGCAGGACCGTCGCGGCGCTGGTCACGGCGGCCGGAGCCGCCGACGTGCGCACCATGACCACGACCGCGACGGTGAGCCCGAGCAGGAGGAAGACCGCGTCGGCGTGCAGCTGGCTGACTGCCCGGGGGTCCAGGCCGTTCCGGGGAGCCTCGGCGTCCCCGGCGTGGGGTCCGCTGCCGGTCACCACCGTGCCGAGGTAGAGCACCGCCCAGCCGACGACGAACACCGCCCGGGTCAGCCACAGCACTCCGGGAGCAACGAGGGCCTGGGGCGGCCCGTCGCCCTCGTCGAGCCGGCGGAGCAGCGTGACTGCGAGCCCGACCATCGCGAGGGACACCAGCAGGTGCAGCGAGACGACCCAGGGGTTCAGGCCGGTGAGCACCGTGACCCCGCCGACCACGGCCTGGGCCGGCACGCCGAGCGCCAGCACCGTCGCCAACCGCAGCACCGCTGGCCGGCCGTGGCGCCAGGCCAGCACGAAGGTGGCCACCGCCACCGCAGCCACCAGGAAGGTGAGCATCCGGTTGCCGAACTCGATGGCGCTGTGCACGCCGAGCGCACGGTGCGGCACGAACGAGGACTCGGTGCACCGCGGCCAGGTCGGGCAGCCGAGGCCCGACCCGGTCAGCCGGACCACCCCCCCGGTGAGGACGATGCCGATGTTGGCGACCAGGGTGGCGAGGGCGGCCCGGCGCATCCACGTCTGGGACATCCGCGACCGCGTCTGCGGGGGCTCGACGGTCGGTCGTCCCAGCACTCCCACGTGCTCAGGCTACCGGGGGCGCTCCGTCGGCGTACCAGGCGGCCAACCGCTCGAAGCCGGTGTCCAGGCCGACGTGAGGCGCCCAGGCCAGCACGGATCGGGTCCGCCGCTGGTCGAACCAGTGGGCGGTGGTGAGCTGCTCCGCGAGGAAGCGGGTGATCGGAGGGGTGTCATGTCGGCCGGTGGCGGCCCACACCGCGTCGACCCCGGCTCCGGCGCCGCGGGCCACGGCGGCCGGGACCCGGCGCCGCGGCGGCGGTGCGCCGGCCGCCTGACAGAGCCGGTCGAGCACCTCGCGGACCGGGCGCGGCTCGCCGTTGGTCACCACCAGGGCCTCCCCGTGCGCACGGCCGCAGGCGTCCACCGCAGCGACCAGGGCTGCCGCGGCATTGTCGACGTAGGTGGTGTCGATGAGCGCCGCGCCGGAGCCCAGCAGCGGCAGCCGGCCCGCGTGCGCGCGGGTGACGATGCGGGCGACCAGCTGGGTGTCATCAGGTCCCCAGACCAGGTGGGGACGGACCGCGAGGACGGCGAGCGCCGCGGAGTCCGCGGCCAGGGCGGTCCGCTCCGCCACCGCCTTCGACCGCGCGTAGTGACCGCGGGCGAGGTCGGGGTCGGCCGGGTCCGCGCCCGCGCCGACCAGGGGGCGACCCGCGTGCGCCACCGACGGCGAGGAGACGTGCACCAGCCGCGGCACCCCCGCGAGACGGCAGGCGTCGACCACGGTGCGGGTGCCCTCGACGTTGGCCGACGCGTACTCCGCCCAGCGTCCGACCACGTCGACCTTGGCGGCGAGGTGCAGGACGGCGTCCTGGCCGCTCGCCGCCCGGCGTACGACGTCGGGGTCGGCGACGTCGCCCAACACCTCACGGCACGGCAGACCCGACGGCCGGCGCTGCAGGACGCACACGTCGTCCCCGCGGTCGAGGAGCACCCGAGCCGTGGTCCGGCCGAGCATCCCGCTCGCGCCGGTGACCAGCACCCTCATCGGCGGGCGCCGGCGAGGAGCCTCCCCGCCAGCCGGGCCACCTCGCGGCGGTCCACCTTGGAAGCGTGCCGGATGTCCAAGGGCAGAGCGGGGGCGGTGAGCACGGCGGCGACGGGGACGTCCCCCAAGCGGGTGCCGGCGGCGTCCCGGACGGCCTGGGCCAGCCCCTCCTCGGCCAGGCGGAGCCTGCCGCGTCCCGGTGCGGGACGCTCGGGCACCACCACCACGACCACCACCTGGGTGCCGACGGGGCCGATGCCGACGACCGCGGCGGACCGGACCTGCGGCAGCCGCTCCACGCGCTGCTCCACGCCCACGGGCGTGACGATCCGCTGCGCGGTGGTCAGGACGTGCTGCAGCCGTCCCTCGACCCAGAGCCGGCCCTCGAGGTCGAGGTGGCCGACGTCCCCGGTGCGGTGCCAGCCCGCGTCCCGCGAGCTCGCCCGCTCGGTGAGCCACAGCGCGTCGTACCGGTCCTTGACATGTGCGGCGCGGACGCACACCTCACCCGTCGGGCCGGCGTCCGTGGTCAGTGCACCGTCCGCCGCTCCCGTGGCCGACAGCGGGCTCAGCGCAACCTCGACGGTCTTCAGGGGCCGACCCACGCAGACGCCGTCGCCCTCACCCGCCTCGAGGATCTCGGCGAGGGAGACGTCGGTCACCGGAAGCGCCTCCGTCATCCCGTAGGGGGTGTGCGCCTCGGCGGCCGGCAGGACGCGTCCCAGGGACTGGAGGAGCGGCGCCGGCACGGGAGCGCCCGCGGACATCAGCAGCCGAACGCGTCCCAGGGAAGCGGCCTGGTCGGCCGAGAGGTCCGCGCCGGTCGCCGCGACGTTCCGCAGCGCAGCCGGGGAGGCGAACACGATGCTGGCGTCCACGGCGCGGGCGGCGTCCGCGAGCCCGGCGGCGGTCAGCGTGCCCGGGGCCGTGACGTCGATGTCGGGCACCGCCGAGCCGATGCCCAGGGCGGGTCCCAGCAGCGCGAACGGCGCGAACGCGGCCACCAGCCGGTCCTCGGGACCGATCGCGTACGTCGAGCGCAGCAGGTCGAGCTGGGCGAGGACCTGAGCGTGCCGGTAGACGACCCCCTTGGCCGGACCGGTGGCGCCGGAGGTGAAGACGACCGCGCAGTCCGCGTCGGCGTCGGGCTCCCAGGACCCCGCGTCGGGCGCCGCAGCCCGGCCGAGGGCGGCGAGGTCGTCGAGGTCGGAGCGCGCCCCGAGGAGTCGGCGCGCGGGTGGGGGGAGCCGTCCCGCGGCGACGCGGGTGCCCGGCAGACCCATCAGCCGGGCTCCGGCGAGCCCCGGCACCGCCCCGATCACGTGGTCCACCGCGGCGGAGCGCAGCGCCCGGCGCATGCCGGCGAAACCGAGGCCCTTGTCGGCCACCACCACGACGCCGCCGGCACGCCAGACGGCATAGACCGCGGCGGTGAGGTCGGCGGAGGGCTCGACGAGCAGCCCGACGCGGTGTCCGGGGCGGACGCCTGCCGCGGCCATGCCGGCGGCCAGCTCGTGGACCCGACGATGCAGCGCGGCCCAGCTGACGGTGGCGCCGCGGACCTCCACGACGGCCGGAGAGCGGTCGTCTGCCCGCTGATCGAGGGCGGACCACAGCGTCCCCGGCGTTCCGTCGGGGGCTCGGGTGGGGGCCGGGGGCGGCGCCTGTGGACCGGGCAGCACGTCGCCGACCCACTGCGTGACCGCCTCGGCGTACTGCGGGGCGTCCTCGGTGACCAGGTGCGAGGCACCCTCGAACCGGTGCAGCTGCGTCCGCGGGAGACGCTTCCGGAGATCCGTCAGGTAGCGCTCACCGAAGACCGGGTCGCGGGGGCCCCAGAGCAGCAGCGCGGGCACGTCGAGGGTTCGGATCCCTTCCGCGACCGCCTCCACGGTCGGCCGGGACGGGTGCTGTCCCTCGAAGGGGATGTCGGCCACGAAGTCCCCGACGGCGCGTCGCCGGGAGGCCGTCCGGTACGGCGCGGCGAGCGCTCGGCGTACGTCGCGGGGGAGTGCCGGACGCGACAGCGCGGAGGTGCACCACACGAACATCGGGGTGGCGACGCAGGAGAGCTCCCGCAGCCACGGGACGTGCGCGAGCCGGATCAGCAGGGGCCCCCGGTCGCCCGGCGGCTGCGCCACGGAGGTGTTGCCGAGCACCACGCCCGCGACCTGGTCCCGGTGCGCCAGCGCCCAGCCCAGCGAGATGGCACCGCCCCAGTCGTGACCGACGGTGACGACCGGGCCGGTGACGCCCACAGCAGCGGTCAGCGTTGCCAGGTCGTCGATGCGCTGGGCCAGGGAGCGAGGTCCCTCCAGGCGCTCGGAGAGCCCCATGCCGAGGTGGTCCGGCGCCACGACGCGCCAGCCGGGAGGAGCGGCGGCGAGGAGCCGGCGCCACAGGTAGGACCAGGTGGGGTTCCCGTGCACGCACAGCAGCGTGCCGACCTCGGGGTGCGCCCCGTTGTCGAGCAGGTGCCAGGTCCGCGCGACGCCCGCGGGGTCGGTCACGGTGACGCTGCGCGACCACGCCGGGTCCACGCCCGGCAGGTCGAGGCCCGCCGCGGCGAGGGGTGACGCTGTCACCAGAGGATCTCCATGATGGACGCGTTCAGCCCGGAGCCGATGCCCATCAGCAGCACCCGGTCGCCCTCGTCGAGGGTGTCGACCTCACCCGCGAGCGTGAAGGGCACCGAGACCGGCCCGATGTTGCCGCGGTCCGGGAACGTCCGGGGCACCAGGGTCGGGTCGATCTCCAGCCGCTTGCACAAGGCGTCGGTGTGCACCTGCGAGACCTGGTGGATGACGTAGCGGCTCATCCCCGCGGCCCAGTCGAACTCCTCGGCGGCGTCGGCCCACAGGTCGGCGGAGAGCTGCAGTCCGGCGTCGAGCAGTCCCTTGAGGTCGGTGTGCATCACCTCGTTGCTGCCGATGCACAGGTCGTGGTGCTCGGTTCCGGCCCGGCTGACCGACGCGACCACGCGGTGCCCCTCGGGGTGCCGGTCCGCCCGGCCCAGAACCATCGCGACCGCCCCGGAGCCGAGGGTCAGGGTCGCGAACTGGGCGATGACGTCCTTGGCCGTGACCTCGGGCGCCGACAGCCCGTCGATGGTGGCCTCCTGCACCTTCTGGGCGTCCTCGCCGTTGACCACGAGCGCGTAGTCGACGAGGCCGGCGTCGATCATCGCGGCCGCTATCTCGATGCCGTTGACGAAGCCCAGGCACGCGTTGGTGACGTCGAAGTTCTGGCAGGACGGGGGCAGGCCGATCGCGTCGTGCACGGCCACCGCGGTGGCGGGCTCCAGGGCCTGGCGGCTCACCGAGGTGTTCACCATCAGCCCGATCTCGGCCGGGTCGACCCCGCTCTCGGAGATGGCCTTGGCGCCCGCCGTGGCCGCGCCGTCGACGAAGGTCACGCCCTCCGGCCACCACCGGCGCTCGTGGATCCCGGCCAGCCGCTCGAGCAGACCCCTGCGCAGCCCGACCCGCCGATACGTGTCCGCGAGCCGTTCGTCGAGCTCGTCGGAGGTGACGATCCGCGACGCGTCCACCCGGCTCACGGTGAGCAGCGCGGTGTTGCTGAAGCGGTGTGTGGTGTTGCCGGTCACGTCGTGTGTCCCATCTGCGCAGGTGGAGCCCCCAAGCGCCTGCCGCGGTCGTGACCGTCTTTACCCGCTGGGGGCCGGGTCACTCCCCTACCGTGTGTGACCTCGAGGTGGTGTGGTGGCCTCGGTGAGGTCGCCCCCGACGGGGATTCACTGGACGGGGGTCGTCGAGCCGGATGTCGGGCGACCCAAGTGTAGGGGGCTGCGCACAAACCTCCGGCCGACCCTCCTGCCGGCACGTCCACCTCGACGGCCGTTGACGCTCACTCCCAACGGAACGTCCGAGCGGTGAGGACGGTGCCCACCATCGCCCACGCGGCGAGCACCAGCAGGGGCAGCACGGGGATGTCGCCGGCCAGCAGCGCGGTGCGCATCCCCGAGCCGAGGGCGCCCGACGGGAGCAGCGCGAGGACGCTCCCGGCCCGTCCGTAGGAGTCAGCCGGGAACACCACCGCCCCGCCGGCGAGCAGCAGGAGGTACAGCAGGTTCGCGGCCGCGAGCGTCGCCTCGGCACGCAGGACCCCGGCGAGGAACAGCCCGAGCGACGCGAAGGCGGCTGTTCCGAGCAGGGCACAGGCGGAAGCGCCGAGCAGGCCGGGCAGCGACCCGTCCGGGGTCCAGCCGAGCAGCAGTGCCGTGCCGCCGATCACCACGACCTGTAGCGCTTCCACGGCGAGCAGCGCCCCGACCTTGCCGGCGAGCAGCCCGGATCTGGGCAGCGGCGAGGAGCCCAGCCGCTTGAGGACTCCGTACCTGCGCTCGAACCCGGTCGCGATGGCCAGCGAGACGAAGCTCGTCGACATCACGGCCAGCGCCAGGATGCCGGGGGTCAACGTGTCGACCGGGCTGTGCGAGAAGCTGAGGTCGAAACGCCGGGCGGCAGCCAGCCCGCCCACCAGCACGATCAGCGGCACGACCACGGCCAGGACCAGCTGCTCCCCGTTGCGCAGCAGCAGCCGGGTCTCCATCCGGGTCTGCGCAAGGACCATCCGCGACAGTGGCGCGGCCCCCGGTGCGGGGGCGAACGTCCCAGGCGTGCCGGGCCTCATACGGCCAGCTCGCGCCCGGTGATCTGCAGGAAGACGTCCTCCAGCGTGCGCTGCCCCAGGGTGAGCGACTCCGGCAGCACCCCGTGCTCGTCGCACCACGAGGAGACCTTGGCCAGCGTGCTGGCGTCGGCGGGGCCGCTGATCAACAGGCTCTGCTCGTTCACCGCCTGCACCACGGTGCCGACGCCCAGCACGGCCTGCAGGGAGGCCGGCGCGGTCGGCGGGAACGGCTCGGTGACGACCAACCGGATCGTGGTGGTGGCGCCGCCGCGGGTGAGCTCGAAGGGGCTGCCGCTGGCGATCAGCCGGCCGCGGTCGATGACGTGCACCTGGTCGGCGAGCCGCTCCGCCTCGTCCATGTAGTGGGTGGTGAGCACGATGGTGACCCCGTCGCCGCGCAGCTCGTCGAGCAGGTCCCAGGTGGTACGGCGCCCCTGCGGGTCCATGCCGGCCGTCGGCTCGTCGACGAACACCAGCTCCGGGCGGCCCACCACCGCCATCGCGAGGGCCAGCCGCTGCTGCTGCCCCCCGGACAGCCGCCGGTACGGCGTGCGCCCGCACGCGGCCAGGCCCAGCCGCTCGACCAGCATCGGCACGGGCAGCGGGAAGGCGTGCATCCCGGCGATGTGACGGAGCATCTCCTCCGCGCGCACGCCGGACCAGGCTCCGCCGCTCTGCAGCATCACGCCGATGCGCGGCAGCAGGTCTCGGCGCTCCCCGTGCGGGTCGAGCCCGAGGACCCGCACGCTGCCCGACTGGGCCCGCCGGTAGCCCTCGCAGGTCTCCACCGTGGTCGTCTTCCCGGCACCGTTGGGTCCCAGGACGGCCGTCACCGACCCGCGCTCCACGGTCAGGCTCAGGCCGTCGACGGCCACCGTGCCGCCGTACGTCATCCTGAGGTCCTCGACCACCACGGCCGGCTCGCTCGAGGAAGTCCGGCCGCTGGTCACCGGCCCATTCTAGGAACCCCCGCAGAGTCACGGGCGCTCGTGCCGGATTCCCGGCCGAGGGGGAGCGAGGTGAGGGTTGCCTTGGTTGAACCCTCCCGGCAATAACGTCACAATGGTGTTGTGGAAATGGCCGTGCGCAGCGAGGTGGATGCCCCCACCCGGGAGCGGGTCGCCCGAGCGCTCCTCGAGCTCGGCCCGAGCACCGCGGCGGCTCTCGCGGAGCGGCTCGCGCTCACCCCCGCGGCGGTCCGACGGCACCTCGACCACCTGGTCTCCGAGGGTGCCATCGAGGCCCGCCAGCCGCGGGTCCTCGGCAGCCGTGGGCGCGGCCGCCCAGCCAAGGTGTTCGCGGTCACCGACCGGGGGCGGGAGCACTTCGACCAGCAGTACGACGACCTCGCCGTCCAGGCGCTCCGTTTCCTCAAGGAGACCGCCGGCGACGACGCGGTGCTGGCGTTCGCGCGGCGCCGGGTGGCCGGCATCGAGCAGCACTACGACGCGGTCGTCGCGGCGCAGCCCGCGCTGGCGCCGACCCAGGCCCTGGCCGAGGCGCTGACCGCCGGCGGCTACGCTGCCTCCGTCCGCTCCGGACCCGTCGGCGAGCAGCTCTGCCAGCAGCACTGCCCGGTCTCCCACGTCGCGCACGAGTTCCCGCAGCTGTGCGAGGCCGAGACCGAGGTCATCTCCCGGGTCCTCGGTCGGCACGTCCAGCGGCTGGCGACCATCGCTCACGGCGACGGCGTCTGCACCACCTGCATCCCCAGCATCCCGGCCGGCACCCCGGCCACGGCCCACCCGAGCGCACCCAACGAGAGGGTTCCTTCATGACCACGTCCGAGATCGGCACCATCGACGAGCGCAACCCCGAGCTTGAGGGCATCGGTCGCTACCAGTTTGGCTGGTCCGACACCGACACCGCGGGCGCCACGGCGCAGCGCGGCCTCTCCGAGGACGTCGTGCGCAACATCTCCGCGCTCAAGAGCGAGCCGCAGTGGATGCTCGACATGCGGCTCAAGGGGCTCAAGCTCTTCCACCGCAAGCCGATGCCGACCTGGGGCGGTGAGCTGGAGACGATCGACTTCGACAACATCAAGTACTTCGTCCGCTCCACCGAGAAGCAGGCGACCAGCTGGGACGACCTGCCCGCAGACATCAAGAACACCTACGACAAGCTCGGGATCCCCGAGGCGGAGAAGCAGCGCCTGGTCTCCGGGGTGGCCGCGCAGTACGAGTCCGAGGTCGTCTACCACCAGATCCGCGAGGACCTCGAGGAGCAGGGCGTCATCTTCGTCGACACCGACACCGCGCTGCGCGAGCACGAGGAGCTGTTCCGCGAGTACTTCGGCACCGTCATCCCGACCGGCGACAACAAGTTCTCGGCACTGAACACCAGCGTGTGGTCCGGCGGCTCGTTCATCTACGTCCCCAAGGGCGTGCACGTCGAGATCCCGTTGCAGGCCTACTTCCGGATCAACACCGAGAACATGGGCCAGTTCGAGCGCACGTTGATCATCGTCGACGAGGACGCCTACGTGCACTACGTCGAGGGCTGCACGGCGCCGATCTACAAGTCCGACTCGCTGCACTCCGCGGTGGTGGAGATCGTCGTGAAGAAGGGCGCCCGCTGTCGCTACACGACGATCCAGAACTGGTCGAACAACGTCTACAACCTGGTGACCAAGCGGGCGACGTGCGAGGCCGGCGCCACCATGGAGTGGGTCGACGGAAACATCGGCTCCAAGCTCACCATGAAGTACCCGGCCGTGTACCTGATGGGCGAGCACGCCCGTGGTGAGACGCTGTCGATCGCGTTCGCCGGCGAGGGCCAGCACCAGGACGCCGGCGCCAAGATGGTGCACGCCGCGCCGCACACCTCGAGCTCGATCATCTCGAAGTCGGTGGCGCGCGGCGGTGGGCGTACGTCGTACCGAGGGCTGGTGCAGGTCAACGAGGGTGCGCACCACTCCGCGAGCATCGTCAAGTGCGACGCCCTGCTCGTCGACCAGGTCAGCCGCTCGGACACCTACCCGTACGTCGACGTCCGCGAGGACGACGTGTCGATGGCGCACGAGGCGACCGTGTCGAAGGTCTCCGACGACCAGCTCTTCTACCTGATGCGCCGGGCCATGGTGGAGGACGAGGCGATGGCGATGATCGTGCGCGGGTTCGTCGAGCCGATCGCCAAGGAGCTGCCGATGGAGTCCGCGCTGGAGCTGAATCGGCTGATCGAGCTGCAGATGGAGGGGGCGGTCGGCTGACGCCGTCCCGGGTTCGGGCCGGCGGCCTGCGCGGGGCGGCACCGGCGGGGACACCCGCTCGCTCGTTCCTCGCTCGCCCGCCATACCCGAGCCACAGCCCCGCCGGTGCCTCCTTCGCTCCGCCCGCTAGCGCGCCGGTCGCGGCTCCGCCTGGGTGAGGCGGACAGCCAGCGGTGGCGGGCGGGGGGCCGATGTCGTACCGAGAAGTGACTGATGA